>NZ_DASYHS010000145.1:0-78323 GCF_035998295.1 Arenibaculum sp.
AGGGTCGCGGCGGCGAGCAGGCTGCGGCGGATCGTCATGGTCTGGGTCTCCTTGCTTGTCCCGGGCCGGGGCACCTCGCCCCGACCTCGTGACCAGACCTTAGGACCTCCCCCCATCCCGCCGCTGTGAACCGCTCAACACTCCCACGTCGTTTTTCCGGCCGCACGGACCGGATCGCAAATCGGATCACGCGTCGGCGAGCGCGATCTCCTCGAGCGCCGCCCGGTCGCGGATCGTGACGTATCCGCCGTTCACCGCGACCAGCCCGCCGCGCTGCCAGTCCCCCATATGCTTGTTGATGCTCTCGCGCGAGATCCCGACCAGGTTGCCGATCTGCTGCTGCGACAGCTTGAGGTCCAGGACGAAGCCGCCGTCGGCCGCAGGCCGCCCGAAGGCTTCGCCCAGGCGCAGCAGAGCTCTCGCGAGGCGGGACGGCGCGTCCAGGAACAGCGTGTCCTCGAGATGCGCGCTCGTCTGCCGCAGCCGCTTGCACAGGACGGCGATCAGGCGCAGCGCGAGGTCGGGGCGTTCGGAGAGGAAGGGCAGGAACTGGGCGCGCCTCAGCACGAGCAGGTCCGCCTCCTCCAGCGCGACCGCGTCCGCGGTCCGGGGCTCGCCGTCGAGCAGCGCGATCTCGCCGAACAGGCCGCCCTTGTTGACGATGTTGAGGACGAGTTCCTTGCCGTCCGCGGAATGCGAGCAGATCTTCACCCGTCCCCGGATCACGGCCATCATCCCGTCGCCGGGATCGCCCTTCTGGAAGATCACCGACCCCGGCGCGTGGTGCGACAGCGCCGCCGATTGGGCCAAGCCGCGCAGCTCCTCCCGGCTCAGATGCCTGAGCAGGAAATGGCCGGCCAGTACGAGTTCCTTGTCGAAGGCAATGCGGACCATCGTTCATCTCCGTCGCATCCACTCTAAACCCTGGCGGACGCCCCGGCCCCTCGGGGAAAAGCGGTAGCTCCCTACGCCGGTGCCTTCAGGCCGGCAGCGAGAAAAAGGCGCGCAGCCGCGACAGGAAATCCTGGCGGGAAGCCGCAGGCTCATCGAGGCGGCGCTCGCCCTCCGCCGAGGCGCGGGCACGGTTGCGCCCCTGCCGCCGCGCCATCAGTTCGCACAGCCGTTCGGCGAGTTCCGGCCGTCTCCGCATGATCGGGTCGAGATGGCGGCTGTCGATCTCGAAGACCACCGCGTCCGTCGCCGCCTCGACGGTCGCGCTCCGGCGCTCCCCCGTCAGCAGCGACATCTCGCCGAACACGTCGCCCTGCCCCATGCGGTCAAGGGCCAGCGACACGCCGTCGGCCACCCGGCGGACGTCCAGGATGCCTTCCGCGACGACGAACAGCGACGATCCGTCTTCGCCCTGGCGGACGACCGCCTGCCCTTCCGGAACGAAGCGCTCGCGCGCCGAGGCGGCGATCTCGTCCAGTTCGGCCAGCTCGAAGGCCGAGAAGATCTCGACCTCCCCCAGCAGGCGGCAGGCCGGCCGGATGCCGGCATCCCCGCTCCCGCGCCGGCCCATGCGGCCCAGCCTGCGCTTCGGCACGGCGGGCTCGACGCCCGCACGCGCCAGGCGGTCGAGCACGCTCGCCAGCACCGCGTCGCGGCACATGATCTCGCCGCCGTGATCCGGCACCCAGAAACGGACGAGATAGCAGACGCCGCGCTCGTCTACCGCCTCGACCAGCACGTCGGGCCGGGGATGGCTCAGGATGCGCGGCGCGAGCAGGGCCCCGGAGAGGAGCAGCCGCTTCGCCCGTGTCACCGGGACCGCCGCGTCGAGACTGACGCGCACCGCGCACCGGTACCACGGGTCGGGCCGCGAATGGTTGATCAGCCTTTCGCCGGCCAGCAGCCCGTTCGGGACCACGAGCTGGCGCCCGTCGTTCGTGGCCAGCGTCGTCGCGCGCCAGTTGATCTCCACGACCTTGCCGCTCATCCCGGGCGCGGCCTCGATCCAGTCGCCGAGGTGATAGGGTCCCTCGATGCCGAGCGCGATGCCCGAGAACACGTCGGCGATGATGTTGCGCAGCGCGAAGCCCAGCACGGCGATCAGCACGCTCGACGTCGCCAGGACGCCGGTCGCCGACGGGCCGAGGACCGACGTCAGGATTCCGAGGACCGCCAGGCCGAAGATGCAGGCCCGGATCAGGTCCGACGCCAGCCGAGGCAGCGCGCGCGGGCCGCGCTGCGCGGCCCGGGCCAGCGCCAGGTCCGCCAGCCGCGACAGGAGCCAGGCCGCCGACAGCCATGCCATGACCACGGCCGCGACCCGCAGGCCGCGCGCCGCGGCCGCGCCGGCGGCGCGCGCGACCTCGGGCGCGATGCCCGGATGCGCCAGGAGCATCAGCAGCGCGCCCGCCAGCGCCGCCGCCGGGAGGATCAGCCGGGTCGCCCGCATCGCCCTCTGCCCGGACGAAGTGCCGGCGCCACTGGGAACCGCCGGTCGCGCCAGTGTCCGACAGCGGTGACGCCGCCGCAAGCCCGATCCCGTTCCGGGGACCGGCATGGCGGACGAACACCAAAGATCTCTTTGGCCGGGGCCCGCGAGGGCCGATCATCCCGGCAGCCGGGGTGAACCGCTTCACATCGCGCGGCCGGAAGACCCGGCATGCTTCGCGACGTCGACAACCGCTGCCGATGAGGAGGTCCGGGCCATGGATGCAGCTCGACGAGACCGGCGCGCACGCGCGTCATTCCGCTGGCTTGCCGCAGGCGTCGCCCTCGCCCTGGCAGGCTGCATGACCCCGCCCGAGAAGGCGACCGTCGTCCAGCAGCCCGGCACGGCGCCCGTGCGCACCGTCAGCAGCTTCACCGAAGCCCTGAACTGCATGGACACGCTGCTCTGGGACCACGGCAAGCGCGACATCTTCATCACCAGCAACGGCGTCCCCGACGCCACCGGCCGGGTCGCCGGCGGCACGAAGGAGATGCTCATCACCGCCGTGTCGCGCATGTCCGCGCGCAGCAACGCGTTCCGCTTCGTCGACTTCGAACCGGCCATGGACGACGTCAACGCGCTGTACTGGCTCGTGGGCGTCCAGCCCGACTTCAGGGCGCCGTCCTACTATATCCGCGGCGCGGTGACGCAGCTGGACGACAACGTGCTCAGCGAGGCCGCCGGCGCCGGCATCTCCCTGCCCGCGATCGACATCGGCGTCTCGCGCGACCAGATCGTCTCCGTGATCACCGTCGACCTCAATGTCGGCGAACTGGTCACGCGCCAGATCCTGCCCGGCATGTCTGCCAGCAACTCGATCGCGGTCGTCGCGTCGGGCGCCGGCGGCAGCACGGGCGGCATCATCAACAAGGCCGGGCTGTCCTTCAACGTCTCCCTGAACCGGTCGGAAGGCTTCCATCAGGCCCTGCGCACGCTGATCGAGCTGAGCGTGATCGAGGTGCTGGGCAAGCTGACGCGGACCCCCTACTGGCAATGCCTCGGGATCGAGCAGACCAACCCCGCCTTCATGGCCCAGGCGCGGGACTGGTACGACGCGATGCCGGCCGGGGAGCGGGACCGGTTCGTCGGGCGCGTGCTCGCCGCCGAAGGCTATCTCGACGCGGCGCCCGGCGCCGGCGGCGAACCGCTGCGCTCGGCGATCGGCCGCTACCAGGCCGACAACGGACTGATCGCGTCGGGGCGGGTCGACTTCGACCTCTACTACCACATGCTGGGTGCGCCGAAGACGACGGCGCTCGCACCGGAACAATCCGGTCCCGGTACGGCGGTCCCGGCTCCGCGGGCGGCACCCGCCGTCCCCGATCTGATCCTGGCGTCCGACCGCGGCCCGAGGCCGCGCTACCGCGTCGGCGAGACCGTCGCGATCACGGTGCAGCCGACGGGCGACGGCTACGTCTACTGCTTCTACGAGGACGGGCGCCAGCAGGTCGCCCGGATCTTCCCGAACCGCTTCCAGCCCGATCCCTTCGTCGAGGCCCGGCGCCGGGTCGAGATCCCGCCCGCCAACCAGACGGCCTTCAACATCAGGATGGATGCCCCGGGCGCGACCGAGAGGGTCGCCTGCATCGTCTCGCCGCAGGAACTCGGCCTCCATCTGCCCGAGCCGCTCAAGGCCGGCGATCTGGAGGCGATCCCGGGCGTGCGCCTGTCGGACGTGCTGACCGCCTTCGGCGGCCTGCCGGGGGCGACCCTGCGCAGCCGCGAGCTGCCGATCGCGGTCCTGCCCGCCGTCGGCGGCTGAGCGGGGCCGGAAAACCCGATCCGTTAAAACCCCGTCCGTTGTGGAGCGGTTCACAGCGGACGGGAGCGCGCGCGGACTAGGCTGCCTCCATCGACACCTCACCCGGAGACCAGCCATGACCAAGACGATGCGCTCCTTCCTCGGCCTCGCGCTGCCCGTCTTCGCGGCGCTCTGCGCCGGCGATGCCGCCGCCGACGGCGGCCCGGTCACGATCTTCGACCGCCCGCCCTCCGTCCAGGAACTGCGCAGCGTGGTCCGGCCCGACCGGCCGATCCTGACGCGCGGCATCGAGATCCTGGGCAAGGCCGTCGGCGCGGCCCAGCAGGCGGCGCCCGCCCGCCAGAGCGTGCCGGCCGCCTATGTGCCGCAGGAGCCGGAGGTCCAGCCGCAGGCCCCCCGGCCGCCGGCACCCACGGCCGCCGCCATGCCGCAGCCCGGGCCGCAGCCCGAACCCCGGCCCGAACCCCGGCCCGAATCCCGGCCGACGGCGACGCCCGAGGCAACTCCCACCCCTGCGGGCATCTTCGGGTTCCGCATCAACTTCGCGTTCAACTCCGCTGTTATTCCAAGTGAATTCTATCCCTTCATGGATTCCGTCGGCGAGCTGATGGCCCAGGAACCGGAGCTCGCGCTGCTGATCGAGGGGCATACGGACGCGGTCGGCAGCGACGCCTACAACCAGGCGCTCTCGGCCCTTCGGGCCCAGGCCGCGCAGGCCTATCTCGTCACCGTCCACGGCGTCGCGCCGGAGCGCCTCGTCGTCAGGGGCCGCGGCGAGGCGGAACCGATCCAGTCCGATCCCCATGACGGGAAGAACCGGCGCGTCGAGTTCGAGCGCGTCCGCTGAACGGGAGGGCATCACGATGCGCATCGCTTTCGTTGCCGCGACCCTGGCCGCCCTGGCCACCGGCCGGGCCGACGCCGCGGTGATCGAGGGCTCCGGCGACCCGCCGCCCGGTCCCGCGACCGGCGGCGAGGGCGTCCGGGTCCCGGAAGGACAGGTCCGCCTGGAATGCTGGCAGCACGGCCGGAAGATCATCGACGTGCCGGAACTCGTGATCAGCTCCATGAGCATCGCGAGCCAGGCGAACTCCGTCGGCTTCCTCGGCTCCGAGGACGGGAACGGACGAGGCGTGCTGTTCACCCAGGTCTGGACCGCCTGCCTGCTGACCCCGACCGACTGACGCCCCCGGCCGGGCACCACCGCCGGCATGACCGGACCCGGCATGCCCCAATTCTGGAGGACACGGACATGGTTTCGAGATTGATCGTTCCCGCGCTGCTCGCTCTGGTCCTCGGCGCCCCGGCCGCTTCCGCCCAGCAGCCCGGAGGGCTGTCCCCGGCCGGCTCGCCCGCCGCCGCGATGGCCATCTCCCGCGCCGTGGCGCCCGCCCGCCCCGTGCTCAGGGGGCCGCTGCCCTCGCGGGTGCCGACCAGCGTCGCGAGCCGCAACCCCGCCCGCGCCCGGCAGGCGGCCGATCAGGCCGCCGTCGCGCAGGTTCGCGGCGACCCCGGGTTCCTCGCCGGCTTCTTCCGCGGACAGCCGATCGCGCCGAGCCGGCGGCCGCCGCCGCCGCGCATCGTGCCCAACTTCACCTTCGTGAACGCGCCTTTCATCGTGAACACGTTCTCCAGCGACGTCGACATCCAGATCGGCGACGGCAGCGTCACCCGGCAGGAGGGCGACGAAGGCGAGCCGGCCCGCAACGAGGCTGCCCAGCCGCCGGTGCTTTCGGGCGGCATCCAGGTCAACAATGTCGCGAGCACCGTGAACGCCGCGATCGGCTCCGGGAACACGGCCGTCCAGCAGATCGTCACCGGCCGCTGACCGTGCCCCAGGGCACGGCGGAGCGCGCCGCGGCCGCCGCGCTCCGCCGCTCCGGCCGCGGCCGGCTGCCGATCACCTCGGCCGCCCGCAACGCCCACCAGATCGCCACCGGCTGGAACGCGAGGCGGACCCAGTAGTACCAGGCGGCGGCGGGCAGCCCGTCGACTGACAGGCCGTCGAGCGCGTTCTTGACGTTCGCCGGGAAGACGCAGACGAAATAGACCGCGAGCATGATGCCCGCCAGCCGGCGCGTCCGGCGCGCAAGCAGCCCCGCCGCCCCCGCCAGCTCGCACAGCCCGGTCAGGAACACGATCTGCTCGTGAAGCGGCAGGAAGGTCGGGATCATCGGCAGGTACCGCTCCGGCGTCAGCAGATGGTCGGTGCCGAAGAAGACCAGCGCGGCCGCCATGCCCCAGCGCATGCAGGCCGCCCGGCCCGCCATGCCAGGGATGCCGAGGCGGCCGGCCAGGCCGGCCGCGGCGCTGGCGACCAGAAGAAAGGCGAAGAACATCATGGCCCGTCGCTCCATGCTTGACGGCTCCGGCGCCGTCGTTACGTTGGCACCGTCAACATGAGCGGAGATGTGGGCATTGTCAACATCACCACGGGGACCGAACGCGCCGTTCCACCACGGCGACCTGCGGCAGGCGCTGGTCGAGGCGACGACCGGCCTGATCGAGCGCGACGGCCCCGCGTCGGTCAGCCTGCGCGAGGCGGCGCGGATCACCGGCGTGTCCCATAACGCGCCCTATCGCCATTTCCCGACCCGCGAAGCCCTGCTGGCCGCCGTCGCCGAGAACGGATTCCGGAGGCTGCGCGCGGCGTTCGAGGAGGCGGCCGCGGCGCCGGACGACCGGCTCCTCGCCCTCGGCCAAGCCTATGTCCGTTTCGCCTCCGCCAATCCCGGGCTGTTCCGCCTGATGTTCGGCGGCGACGTCGGGAAGGACGCGCATCCCGATCTCCGCCGGGCCGCCGGCGAGGCCTTCGCCCTGCTGCGGGAGGCCGGCGCGCAGGGCGGTTCGGACGCGCCTCGCGAGGCGGCGCTCGGCGCCTGGGCGCTCGTCCACGGCCTCGCCCATCTCGTCGTCGACGACCAGCTGTCCGACGACCTGCGCGAGGATGCCGCCGACGGCCGCCTGCTCGAGCGGATCGTGCAGGTCTTCGGCCCGCGGACCGCCGGAGTGCGGCGCCGGCCGTGACGGGACACGCCAAGGCCGGCACGCGCTCCCGATACCCGCGTCAGTCCCGGTCGCCGCCTTCCTCCCGGCCGTCGTCCCTGGCCTCCTCGTGCCCGTCCTCGACCGGCACCGTCGCATCCTCGTCCGGCTTCGCCGAGCCCGGCGGAAAGCGCTCGATGCGGCAGGACGACTTCCCGTTGATCGTCACGCAGGAAATGCTGCCGTTGCCTTCCAGGCAATGGGTCACGCCGTTGACGGTCTGGCAGGCGATGCTCTCCGCGCGCGCCGGGGCGGCGGCCAGCGCGATCATCAGGGACGCGGCGGCCGCCGCGACGGCGTACCGCAGGCATGCGTTGGGAATGCAGGGGATGGCGGTCATGATCCTCTCCATGGACGTTGGTGGCATCCGACGCTAACCTCCCGGCCGGTTCCGCCGCTGTTGACCGGCCGACACTTCTGCACCCGCTGCCGCAGGGGCGGAACGCGGCCAGACCGCCCGCTGTTGCCCCGCCAGCGCTGCAGGCGCCGCAGGATCGGGGAACGACCATGAACGCTCCGGACAACGCGCGCGACAAGGTCGATCGCCCGGCCTCGGACTGGCGGGCCTCCGCCCGCCGCTGGACCGGGCTCGTGCTCGGCCTCGCCGCCTTCGCGCTCCTGCTGTGGCTGCCGGGGCCCGCCGGCATGACGGACGCGGCATGGCGCGTCACGGCCGTCGCCTCGCTGATGGCGATCTGGTGGGTCACGGAGGCGCTGCCGCTCCCCGCCACGGCCCTGGTCCCGATCGTCCTGTTCCCCGTGCTGGGCATCGCCGGCGTCGGGGACGCCACGGCGCCCTATGCCAACCCCCTGATCTTCCTCTTCCTCGGCGGCTTCGTGCTGGGCCTGGCGCTCCAGCGCTGGAACCTCCACCGGCGGATCGCGCTCGGGATCGTGGCGCGGATCGGCACGCGGCCGGACAGCCTCGTCGGCGGCTTCATGGTCGCGACCGCCTTCCTCAGCATGTGGGTCAGCAACACCGCGACCGCGGTGATGATGCTGCCCGTCGCCCTCTCGGTGATCGGCCTGGTGGAGCAGCGCGCGCCCGACCGGGTGGACGGGCGCGCGCGCAACGCCTTCGCCGTCTCTCTGCTGCTGGCCGTCGCCTACGCCGCCAGCATCGGCGGCCTCGGCACGCTGATCGGGACGCCGCCGAACGCGCTCCTGGCCGGCTATTTCAGCCAGACCTACGGCGTGACGATCGGCTTCGCGCAGTGGATGGTCCTGGGCGTGCCCCTCGTCGTGCTGATGCTGGCGCTCGCATGGTGGCTGCTGACACGGGTGCTGTTCCGCGTCGAGGAGACGGCCCTCGCCGGGGCCGGGGACATCGTCCGCGCCGAACTGTCGGCGCTCGGCCCGATGTCGACGCCCGAGCGGCTCGTCGCGATCGTCTTCGCGGGCACCGCCGCCGCCTGGATCCTGCGCCCGCTGCTGGAGGGATGGGTTCCCGGGCTCGACGACACCGTGATCGCCATCGCGGCCGCCCTCGTCCTGTTCATCGTCCCGTCCGGCCGCGGCGGCGGGCTGATGGACTGGGACACGGCGCGCGAGCTGCCCTGGGGCGTGCTGCTGCTGTTCGGCGGCGGCCTGACCCTGGCGGCCGCGATCGCGGACAGCGGTCTGGCGACCTGGCTCGGCGACGCTCTCGGCGGCCTCGGCGCCTATCACGGCATCCTCATCGTCCTCGTGGCCACGCTCGGCGTCATCTTCCTGACCGAGCTGACGAGCAACACGGCGACGGCGGCCGCCTTCATCCCGATCGTCGGCTCGGTCGCGGTCGGGATCGGCATGAACCCGTTCCTGCTGACGGTGCCGGTGGCGCTCGCCGCGTCCTGCGCCTTCATGCTCCCGGTCGCGACCCCGCCGAACGCGATCGTGTACGCCAGCGGCCATCTCCACATCGCCCACATGGTCCGCGCCGGCCTGTGGCTCAATCTCGCCGCCACGGCGCTGATCGTTGCCCTGGCCTATGCGATCGCGGGCTGGCTGTTCTCCGCGCCGGAGATGCCGGGGCCGGTGACCCCGGCGACATGAGCATGTCCCGTTTTCCCATTGACCGGCACCCGAGAACCCGGAATGCTGGCGTAGCCGTCTCGCGCCGGATTCGGGTGTTATCATAACGGGTTATTAGTCTGGCCCCTCCGTCGACGCGCCGAGTTCGGGAAACCAGGAAAGCCAGCCGGGAGCCACGATGTCCGTCCCCCCCGACCACGACGCCGACCGGCGATTCGTGGACGCGAACAGAGACTTCATCGTCCAGGAGATGACGGAGCATGCGTCTCAGGAGGGCGTGTCGCCGCGCGCGGCGCTTCTGACGCTGGTGGGAGCCGCGGTCGGCTTCGCGCAGAAGCACCACATGGAGGCCCGGCTCGATGCCCTGGTGGCCGCGCTGCACGGCGACGGGCCGGCCCTGCCGGCGGAGCGCCGGAATTGAGGACACATCGCGCAGGAGGTGCCGGATGACCGTTCCGCCGGACCGCGAGCACGAGCATCTGTTCGTCGAAGCCAACGCGGGGCTCCTAATCGACGAGGTGACCGCGCGCGTCGCCAAGGAGGGGGCGTCCCTCGACGCCGGGCTGCTGACCCTGTTCGGCGCCGCCGTCGGCTTCGCCCGGCGGCACGAGCTGGAAACCGAGCTCGACGTGATGATAGAGCTGTTGCGCGACGGCGGCCTCACGATCGAAGAGGAAAGCGCCCACTGACCCGGGACGGCTAGGAACGGGAATAGCACCATGCGGGTGACGATATTCGGCGCCGGCGCCATCGGCGGTCTGCTCGCGGCCCGGTTCGCGGCGGCAGGCGCCGATGTCCGCCTGGTCGCTCGCGGCGCCCAGCTCGCGGCCCTGCGCTCGCGCGGGCTGACCCTGGTCACGTCGGCGGGGCGTTTCCGGCACGATCTGCCCGCGACGGACGACACCGCCGCGCTCGGCCCGCAGGACTGCGTGATCCTGGCGACGAAGGCCCATTCGATCCCGCTGGCGGTCCCTGCGATCCAGCCGCTTCTCGGCCCCGACACGGTCGTGGTGCCCGCCATCAACGGCATCCCGTGGTGGTACAATCACGCCGCCGACGGCACGCCGGGCCGCCCGCTGGAAAGCGTCGACCCCGGCGGCGCCGCATGGCACGGCATCGGCCCCGCCCGCGTCGTCGGCTGCGTCGTCCATGCCGCCGCGAGCGTGCCGGAGCCGGGCGTCGTCCAGCACGCCTTCGGCGACCGCTTCTTCCTCGGCGAGCCGGACGGCACGGACACGCCGCGCCTCGCCGCCCTCGTGGCGCTGTTCCGCGCCGCCGGGCTCGATGCCGTCGCGACGCCGCGCATCCGCGAGGAAGTCTGGCTCAAGGTATGGGGGAACCTGTCCTTCAACCCCTTGAGCGTCCTCACGGGCGCCACCATGGCGGCGATGCACGACGACCCCGCGATGCACGGCGTCCTCGTGCGCATGATGGAGGAAGGTGCGCGCGTCGCCGAAGCCCACGGCATACATCTGCCGATGAGCCTCGCGGACCGCCTCGCGCTGGCACGCAAGCTCGGCCATTTCAAGACATCCACGCTCCAGGACTTCGAGGCGGGCCGGAAGCTGGAGCTGGACGCGATCCTGGGCGTCGTCCTCGAACTGGCGCGGCTCCGGTCCGTGCCCACGCCGCTGCTGGACGCGATCGACGCGATCGTGCGCCAGCGCGCCGCCGTCGCCGGCTGCCTCTGACCCGCGGCGAAGGAACGCTCATGCATCGGGAAGGCACGCTCCTCGCCCGCATCCGCGCCGGCTTCCCGCGTCTGCGCAAGGCGGAAGCGAAGGTCGCGGCCGCCGTCCTGGCCGAGCCCGAAGCCACGATACGCTCCAGCCTCGCGACGCTGGCGGCCGCGGCCGGGGTCAGCGAGCCGACCGTCATCCGCTTCTGCCGCAGCCTCGACCTCGACGGCTTTCCCGACTTCAAGATCCGGCTCGCCCAGGACCTCGCGACCGGCGTCCCCTATGTCAGCCCCCACGTCGCCGCCGGGGACGACGCCGCCGCCTGCGCGCGCAAGATCTTCTCTTCGACCATAGCCGCCGTCCAGGCGACGGCGGCGACCCTGGACGCGGGCGCGCTGGAAGCCGCGGTCGCGGCCCTGGCGGCGGCACGACGGATCGTCGTCTTCGGGATGGGCGGCTCCGCCGCGGTCGCGCTGGACGCGTACCACAAGTTCGTCCGCCTGCGGTTCGAATGCCAGTGGGCGTCCGACCCGGTCATCGCCCGCATGCTGCTGCCCGCCATGGGCCGCGGCGACGTCCTGCTCGCCGCCTCCTACACCGGCCGGACCTCCGCGGTGCTCGACCTCGCCCGCGCGGCGCGCGAGCGGGGGATCGGGGTGCTGGCGCTCGCCGCTTCCGGCAGTCCCCTCGCCCGCCTCGCGGACGTCCCGCTTCCGGTCCCGCAGGCCGAGGACGGCGACGTGTTCACCCCGATGGCGGCGCGCATAGCGATGCTGGCGCTGGTCGACGTGCTGGCGACCGGCATGGCGCTCGACCGCGCCCCGCAATCCCTGGAGCACCTGGCCGAGGTCAAGCGCTCCCTGCGGCCGACCCGCGTCCCCGAGGAATGACCGGATTGCCGGCCCGGGCGAAATGTTGTAAAACTACCTGAACGCCCTCCGCGGAGGCGACATAAAGTAGGAAAGCTAGATTCAGCGCCACCTTTCCGTGCCGCATTTGTCATTCGCGCCGGCCCGCCGTCTGCCCTAGCTTTCCACCGCCCGCCCCCGCCCCGCACCGGAACCGCCTCCATGAGCCCGTCCATCCTCCCGGTCGACCCTTTCGACTATGTCGTCTTCGGCGGCACCGGGGACCTCTCGCTGCGCAAGCTCCTGCCGGCGCTCTACCAGCGCGACCGCGACGGCCAGCTGCCGTCCGCCGGCCGCATCATCGCGGTGTCGCGCACGCCGCTGACCTCCTCCGACTTCCGCGCGATGGTCGGGGACGCGCTGCGCCGCCACGTCCCCGCGAACGAGATCGATCCCGCCGTCTGGCAGCGCTTCAGCGCCAGGATCGAGCATGCCTCGCTCGACGCGACCGGCGCCGCCGGCTGGCCGGACCTCGCCGGGCTTCTGGCCGAGGGGGCGGACCGGGTCCGCGTCTTCTATCTCGCGACTTCGCCGGAGCTGTTCGGCCCGATCTGCAAGCGCCTCCAGGAGGCGGGGCTCGTCAGCGAGCGTTCGCGTGTCGTCCTCGAGAAGCCGATCGGCCGCGACCTCGCCTCGGCGCGGCGGATCAACGACGAGGTCGGCGGCGTGTTCGCCGAGCGCCAGATCTTCCGCATCGACCACTATCTCGGCAAGGAGACGGTCCAGAACCTGCTGGCGCTGCGCTTCGCCAACTCCCTGTTCGAGCCGCTGTGGCGCAGCGGCTCGATCGACCACGTCCAGATCACCGTGGCGGAGACGATCGGGATCGAGAACCGCGGCAGCTACTACGACCGCTCCGGCGCGCTGCGCGACATGGTGCAGAACCACCTGCTCCAGCTCCTGTGCCTCGTCGCGATGGAACCGCCGCTCTCGCTCGACCGCGAGTCGGTGCGCGACGAGAAGCTGAAGACCCTGCGCGCCCTGGTGCCGGTCGGGATCGAGGAGGTCGGCCAGAAGACGGTGCGCGGCCAGTACCGCGCCGGCGCGATCGCGGCCGGGCCGGTGCGCGGCTATCTCGACGAGACGGAGATCTCGGCCGACAGCACGACCGAGACCTTCGTCGCGATCAAGGCGGAACTGCACAACTGGCGCTGGGCCGGCGTGCCGTTCTACCTGCGCACGGGCAAGCGGCTGCCGGAGAAGGTCTCGGAGATCGTGATCCAGTTCCGTCCCGTCCCCCACTGCATCTTCCCCGCCGACGCCGGCGAGATCGTCCCGAACCGGCTGGTCGTGCGCCTGCAGCCGGACGAGCACATCCGCCTGCACCTCATGACCAAGGACCCCGGCCCGGGCGGCCTCCGGCTCCGGCCGGCCGCCCTCAACCTCAGCTTCGCCGAGACCTTCAAGCACCGCTTCCCCGACGCGTACGAGCGGCTGCTGATGGACGTCGTGCGCGGCAACCCGACCCTGTTCATGCGCCGCGACGAGGTCGAGGCGGCCTGGGGCTGGACCGAGCGCATCCTCGACGCCTGGGCGCTCCGCGGCGACCGGCCCAAGCCCTACACCGCCGGCACCTGGGGGCCATCGGGCGCGATCGCGATGATCGAGCGCGACGGCAGGACCTGGCACGACGAGCCGGGGGCGCTGGAATGAAGCCGGAGATCCGCGGCTTCGCCGATGCCGGCGCCATGGTGACGGCGCTCGCCGCCTCGGTCGCCGGCACGCTGGAAGGCGCGCTGCGCCGGACCGGGCGGGCGAGCCTCGTCGTCTCCGGCGGGCGGACGCCGGAACGGCTTTTCGGCCGGCTGGGCGTGCGCAGGCTCGACTGGGCGAACGTCTGGATCACGCTCGCCGACGAGCGCTGGGTCCCCGCCGGCGATCCGGCCAGCAACGAGGCGCTCGTCCGCTCGTCCCTGCTGGTCGGCCCGGCCGCGGCCGCCCGCTTCGTCCCCCTCCACACCGGCGACGCGACGCCGGAGGCCGGCGAGGCGGCCTGCGCCCGGCGCCTGGCCGCGATGCCGCGGCCCTTCGACCTCGTGCTGCTGGGCATGGGCGAAGACGGACATACCGCTTCCCTGTTCCCCGGTTCCCCCGACCTGCGGCGCGCGCTCGACGGGGCCGGCCCCTGCGCCGCCGTGGGCGCGCCCGGCCCGGCCCCGGCGCGCATGACCCTGACCATGCCGACGCTGCTGGATGCGCACCGGATCGCGATCCTCGTCACCGGCGACGCCAAGCGCGCCGTGCTCGACGCGGCACTCGCGCCCGGCCCGGTCGAGGACATGCCCGTGCGCGCCGTGCTTCGCCAGGACGGCGTCCCGGTCGAGATCTTCTGGGCTCCCTGAGGCCGCAAACCCGAGACCGCCATGCTGAACGACGCCGTCGCCGAGGTCACCGACCGCATCCGCGAGCGCAGCCGCGACCATCGCGCCGCCTATCTCGCCCGCATCCGCGCCGCCGGATCGCGCGGGCCGCAGCGCGGCAGCCTCGGCTGCGCGAACCTCGCGCACGGCTTCGCCGCCTGCCCGGCCGCCGACAAGGACGACCTGAAGGGCACGGCGAAGCCCAACGTCGCGATCGTGACCGCCTACAACGACATGCTCTCGGCCCACCAGCCGCTGGAGACCTATCCCCGGCTGCTCAAGCAGGCCGTGCGCGAGGCCGGCGGCATCGCCCAGGTCGCGGGCGGCGTGCCGGCGATGTGCGACGGCGTCACCCAGGGCCGGGCCGGGATGGAGCTGTCGCTGTTCAGCCGCGACGTGATCGCGATGGCGACAGCTGTCGCCCTGTCCCACGACATGTTCGACGCGGCACTCCTGCTCGGCGTGTGCGACAAGATCGTCCCGGGCCTGCTGATCGGCGCGCTGTCCTTCGGCCACCTCCCCACGATCCTGGTCCCCGCGGGGCCGATGACCTCCGGCATGTCCAACCCCGAGAAGGCCCGGATCCGCCAGCTCCACGCCGAGGGCAAGCTCGGCCGCGACGCCCTGCTGGAGGCCGAGGCCGCCTCCTACCACGGGCCGGGGACCTGCACCTTCTACGGCACCGCGAACTCCAACCAGATGCTGGTGGAGATCATGGGCCTGCATCTGCCCGGCGCCTCCTTCGTCAATCCCGGCACGCCGCTGCGCGATGCGCTGACCGCCGCCGCCGGCCGGCGCATCGTCGAGCTTTCGGCCCTCGGCCCGACGCCGGCTCCCATCGGCGAGGTCGTCGACGAACGCGCGGTCGTCAACGCGATGGTCGGCCTGCTGGCGACGGGCGGCTCGACCAACCACACCATCCACCTCGTCGCCGTGGCCGCCGCCGCCGGCATCCGGATCGCGTGGGACGATTTCGCCGACCTGTCGGCCCGGGTCCCGCTGCTGGCCCGCGTCTATCCCAACGGCACCGCCGACGTGAACCACTTCCATGCCGCCGGCGGCATGGCGTTCCTGATCGGCGAGCTGCTGGACGCCGGCCTGCTCCACGGCGACGTCCTGACCGTCGCCGGCGAGGGCGGGCTGGAGCGCTACCGCGCCGAGCCGCGCCTGGACGGCGACGCCGCCGTATGGCGGCCCGGCCCGCGCGACAGCCTGGACCCGGCGGTGCTGCGCGGCGTGGCGTCGCCCTTCGCCGGCGACGGCGGCCTCAAGATCCTGTCCGGCAATCTCGGCCGCGCCGTCGTCAAGACCTCCTCCGTAAAGCCGGAGCACCGCGTCGTCGAGGCGCCGGCCCGGGTCTTCTCCGACCAGGCGGGCCTGCAGGCCGCGTTCCAGGCCGGCGAGCTGGACCGCGACGTCGTGGCCGTGGTCAGGTTCCAGGGGCCGAAGGCCAACGGCATGCCCGAGCTGCACAAGCTGACGCCGGCGCTCGGCGTGCTCCAGGACCGCGGCTTCCGCGTGGCGCTCGTCACCGACGGCCGCATGTCCGGCGCGTCCGGCAAGGTCCCGGCGGCGATCCACGTGACGCCGGAATGCGCGGCCGGCGGCCCGCTCGCCCGCGTGCGGGACGGCGACGTGATCCGCCTGGACGCCGAGCGCGGCATCCTGCAGGCGCTCGTCGACCCCGCGGAGTTCGAGGCGCGCATCCCGGCCGCGCCCGACCTCTCCGGCAACGCCGCCGGCACCGGAAGGGAGCTGTTCGCCGCCTTCCGGCACGCCGTCGGCGGGGCCGAGACCGGCGCCAGCGTGTTTGGCGACTTTGATGGGAGATGAACGAATGACCGCTCCACGCCCGAGCGTCGCCCCGACCATCGCCGAAATCCTGCGGCTCTCCCCCGTGATCCCGGTGCTGACCTTCGAGGACCCGGACACCGCGGTCGAGGCGTCGCGCGCCCTGGTGCGCGGCGGCCTGCGGGTGCTGGAGGTGACGCTGCGCACGCCGGCCGCGCTCGCCGCGCTCGCCCGCATCGCCCGCGACGTCCCCGACGCCGTCGTCGGGGCCGGGACCGTTCTGCGGCCGGCCCAGTACGCCGAGGCCGAGGCCGCCGGCGCCATGTTCTGCGTCAGCCCCGGCTTCACCCCGGCCCTGCTCGACGCCGCCGCGCGCTCGGAGGTCCCGTTCCTGCCGGGCGCGTCGAGTGCCGCGGAGAGCATGACGCTGCTGGACGCCGGCTACGCGGCGCAGAAGTTCTTCCCGGCCGAGCCGGCGGGCGGCACCGCCATGCTGAAGGCGCTGGCCGCTCCGCTGCCGGCGATCACCTTCTGCCCGACCGGCGGCATCGACCTCGCGAAGGCGCGCGGCTACCTGGACCTGCCGAACGTCGCCTGCGTCGGCGGTTCCTGGCTCACGCCCGCCGACGCCATGGCCTCGGCCGACTGGGACCGGATCGAACGCCTCGCGCGCGAGGCTGCTTCCCTGCGGGCCTGAGCGTTTCCGGTTCGTGCGCCGGCGCTTGAGGAACACGAATTAACACCCGCCCGCTACCGCGACTTCGCGTCCCGCCAGTCCGCGCTGCGCAGCTCGGCGTCCCGGCTCTCGCTCCAGCCGTTCTCCCAGGCGAGGTGACGGTCCTGGTCCCAGGGATAGGGATTGTCCGCCAGCGACCTGCCCTCGCGGAACGCCGCGTATCCCTCGTCGTACTCGGGGGTCCTGCGCGCGGTCTCGGCGCGGCCGGGCACGCCCGTCTCGGCGCGGGGCGACCGCTCGACATGGGCGCGGTACTCCGGGAAGGCCATCAGCACGCTTTCGTCCACCCCCGTCGGATGTTCCTCCAGCACCGCCAGGCCGCGTTCCGTCGTCTGGTACCGGTCGCCCCCCGCCGCCTCGACCAGCCCGGCCTTCAGCAGTTGGAACCTGGCCCGGTCCAGATGGGCCAGAATGTCCTCGTCGGCGACCGGCGGCGCCTCGCCCGCGAGGTCGAGGGTGGCGCGGATGCGGGCGAGGCCGTCGGCCAGGGTCCCCGGCCCGTCGGCTGCGGACCGCAGGACGGCCAGCATCAGGTCCTGCGTGTGGAGAAGCGGATATTCGGTGAGTTCCATGGGTCAGCTTCCGTGGTCTTTCCTCGTAAACCGACGCAAGCGCCCGGCGTGCCCGATTGCCGTATCGCGGCTATCCCTTCTTGTCGAACCTGGCATTCACGACGGTCCAGCGTACCGTCCTGTCCATCAGCCAAAGGTTGAATTCGCCACCGAGGTCGATCTTCGAACCCGGCTTGATGCCCTGAACGGCCCCCACGGTGTTGGTCCCCGTCTCGCCGAGACCGAAGGACGACGCTCCGGACTCGGGCTTGGGATTGATCTTGTAGGTGTCGCGAAGGTGCTTGTGCAGCCAACCCGGCGACGGGGTCTTGAACTCCACGATGTATTTGGATGGGGACTTGTTGTTGAAATACTTTTTCACGTAGGAGCGGTTGGATGCGACGCCGCCGTAGGCCTCGTACATCGGCAGGATGCGGACGGCGTCCAGCGATCTGAGCTCTTCTTCGGTGATGGCGCGATACCAGTACTGGGTCGTCTCCGCATTTTCCTCGCCATCCGAACCGGCCGCCTTCTCGTAGAAGGCGAAATCCTTGTTCTCGTGAACCAGATGGAGACCGAACCTCGCCGCCGTTCTCTGGTCGCTCTCCGATATGGCCGGCGTGTCGAGCGCCGCCGCCCGCTGGATCGTCCTCGCGCGCGGCGGCGGGGCGTTCGGCACGGGGCTCCAGGCCGGACGCATCTGTACGCAGAGCGGCGATGCCGGCGACTGCCGGTGCACCGGAACCGGTGGAACGTGCGGACGATGGGCCGTCCCCGGGGCGGGCTTCATCTGCGCCACGGGCGGCGGGGCGTGGACGGCGGGTGCACGGGCCGAGGCAACCGGTGGCGGAGCGAAGATGCGGTGCTTGGTCATCGGGCACTTTCCATGACGGCCGGTTCGGACAAACCCGATCGACGGAAAGCGTAACTCCATACCTTCTAAGAAAGATTTTAATGGCTCGGGCGATTCGCGGTTCGAATGCGCCCTCAGCTCCGCGAACCGGCCTTGGTCTCGGCGAGCGGGCGCAGCGCCGAGGCCTCGAAGCGCCGCCTGCCCGGCTCCGGCTCGCTCAGCGGGTCGCACTCGACCAGCCCGTCGCGGCAGCGGCGCGCCAGCTCCTGGTAGGTGCGCGTGCCGTGCGCCTTCCAGGAGATCTCCTTCTCGGTGAGCGGCCTCAGGACGCGGGCCGGCACGCCGGCCGCCAGCATGCGCGGCGGTACTTCGAACTTGGCGCCGATGAAGGCCAGCGCCCCGACGAAGGCCTCCTCGCCGACGACGGCGCCGTCCATCACGACGGCGCCCATCCCGACCAGCGCGCCGCGCCCGATCCTGCAGCCGTGGAGGATCGCCCCATGCCCGACATGGCCGTCGGCCTCGACGACGGTGTCGCTGCCGGGAAAGCCGTGCATCACGCACGTGTCCTGGAGGTTGCTGCCCTCCTCGATCGCGACGCGGCCGAAATCGCCGCGCATCACGGCCCCCGGCCCGACATAGCATCCGGGACCGACGATCGCATCGCCGATCAGCACCGCCGTCGGATGCACGAAGGCCGACGGGTCGATCACGGGAACGATGCCGTCGAGCGCATAGACGCGGGCCATGCCGGTTTCCTTTCTCCCCGCGGGCCGCGAGCGGCGGCCCTCCGCGGGGAGAGTACAGGTCCCGGCGCCGCCGCGCACGGGGATCACGCGGCCCTGTCGACCTCCGCCCTCTCCACCTCCACGCGGCCGAGCTTCCGGCGCATTTCCGCGAGCATCGATGCCAGCCAAGCCGGATCGACCCGGTCGCGCCGCATCAGCGCGACCGCGATCGGATCGGAAAGCAGTTCCTCGACCGGCGGCTCCCGCCTGGTCCACGTGTGGTCCATCGTTCCCTCCTGGGGGTGTTCGCCCTCTTTTGCCCGTCCCGTGTTAAACGCCGGTGACGGGACGATGATTGATCCAGGACAAAACCTCAGGGAGTACGACGGAAGGCGGGCTCTAACAGTCGCTGTTTGCGGCGATGGAGCCGCCGCTGCTGACGATCTCGCCGTCGGTCGGCCGCGGCCGGTCGGCGCAACCTTTTTCCTCGGCCGCCGGCGCCGGTTCCTTCCGCTCGCCGGTCGCGGGGGCACGTTCGTTGCGGTCCTCGGCCATGATCTCCGCTCCTTCCGTCCGTTGCTCACCCCTACTCAACAGGCCGGACGCCCGAAGTCACGGTCATGGCGCCGCCGGCGCCGCTTCGCCTATCCTGCCGCCGCGCGCAGCCGCTCCACCACCACAGGGACCAGCCCCTCGTCGACATTCGCGAAGGCAAGGCGCAGGAATCGCTCCTGGCCGGGGCCGAACATGGTTCCAGGCAGGGCCAGGAGGTTGTGCTCGTCCACGAGGCGGCGGGCGACCACGTCCGAGCGCACGCCTTCGAGCGGGTGCTCCATATAGGCGAAATAGGCGCCGAGGCTGACCAGCCGCCATCCCCGAAGCGACGACAGCCCGGCGTGGAACGCGTCGGCGCGCCGGCCCATGGCGCGGGAATTGTCGGCGACCCAGTCGCCGAGGCTCGTCAGGCCGAACAGCGCCGCGTCCTGCCCTATCCGCGGCGCGCAGATCGCCATGGTGTCGAGCGCCTTCTCGACCTGGGCGACCATCCGTTCCGAGGCGATCAGCGAGCCGACGCGGTAGCCGGTCAGCGCGAACACCTTGGAGAAGCTGTAGAGCTGGATCAGCGTCCCGCCCCAGTCCGGGTCCGCGAACAGGCGGTGCGGCGGCTCGCCGCCGGCCACGAAGTCCTTGTAGGTCTCGTCCAAGATCAGCGCGATCCCGCGCTGGCGCGCGAGGTCGAAGAAGGCGCGGATCGTGGCCGGCGGCAGGACCGCGCCGGTGGGGTTGTTGGGGGTCACCAGCACGATCGCGCGCGTGCGCGGCCCGATCAGCCGCGCCGCCTGCTCGACGTCCGGCACCCCCGCCGCCTCCGGCCGGAACGGCAGGTGGACGGCCCCCACTCCCATCATCCCCAGCCACATGCTGTGATTGAAATAGTAGGGCAGCGGCAGGATCACATCGTCCCCGGCCCCTGCGACCGCCATGACCGCGAGGCAGAACGCCTGGTTGCATCCCGCCGTGATCGCGACCTGGCCCGGCGCGACCGGCGATCCGTAGAAGGTGCTCATGTGACCGGCATGCGCCTCGCGCAGCTCCGGCTCGCCGAGCACGTCGGTGTAGCGGTGGACCTGCGGGTCGCGCAGCCGCACCGCAAGATGGTCGATCAGCGCGTCGGCCGGCGGGTGGCCGGGCACGGCCTGGGCCAGGTCGACCAGCGGCCGGTCGGCCGGGAAGCTCCGGCCGCGCACCCAGTTGCGCGCCTCGGCGACGGGCGGGGTCTCGACGGCGGCGAGCAGGGGGTTCACGGGCGGGACGGGCGTCATGCGGCCACCGGCATCCTTATCGGGGGAGACGGCCGATTGAGCCACGCAACGCGCCCCGCGTCCAGATCCCTTCCCGCGTCCCGCGCCGCCGGGCCGGAGCCCCGGGCCTGCGGAACCCCGTCAGTCGAAGTGTTCGTGGCAGCGCGTGCACAGCGGAATCGCGCCGACGAGGCCGTCGAAGAACTCCGACGCCGTCGGGTCGACCCGCAGCCGCACCTCGGCCGCATGGTCGGTCGTATGGCAGTTCCAACAGGAACGCGTCTTGTCGCTGTCCATGGCGAGGGGCTCGTCGAGGGTCGCGGATTGGCAGGTCATGGCCCGATTCTTTGCCCAATCATGGTTAATATTCGGTAAATCAGCCGATTCGGCGCCCCGGGTTCAGGCGTTCCAGCTCGAGCGCCAGCGCGCTGTGGTCGAGGTCTCCGCCGTCATGCCCGACGAGGTCGCGGAACGCCGCCCGCACCGCCTCGGCCAGCGGCAGGGCGAGCCCCAGCGCGCCTGCTTCCGCCGCGACCGTGTCCAGGTCCTTGAGCTGCCAGCGCGACCGGCCGCCGGGCGCGAAGTCGCGGGCGATCATGCGGGCACCGTGCCCGCGCAGGATCGGGCCGTCCGCGAAGCCGCCCCGCAACGCGTCGACGACCGCGGCCGGGTCGGCGCCGCCGGAGGCCGCCAGCAGCAATCCCTCGGCGACGGCGCCGATCGTGACGGCGACGATCACCTGGTTGGCGAGCTTGGCGAGCTGCCCGGCGCCCGCCGGCCCCACCAGGGTCGCGCGGCCGAGCGGGGCCAGCACCGGACGCGCGCGCTCGAAATCCTCCGGCGTGCCGCCGGCCATGATCGCGAGCGTGCCGGCCTGCGCCCCGGCGGTGCCGCCGGAGACCGGCGCGTCCAGATGGCCGAGGCCGCGCTGCGCGCAGGCGGCGGCGTGGCGGCGCGCCAGCTCGGGCGGGATCGACGCCATGTCGATCACCAGCGCCCCCGGGCGGCACGCCTCCAGGACGCCGCCCGGCCCCAGCACCTCCGCGCTCGCCTGCCCGTCCGCCAGCATCAGCACGACGACGTCGGCGCCGGCCGCCGCCTCGGCGGGGCTCGGCGCGACCGGCACCTCCAGCCCGGCCGTGCGGCCGGGGCTGCGGTTCCACACCGTCAGCGGCAGTCCCGCCGCGGCCAGGTTGCGGGCCATCGGCAGCCCCATGTTGCCGAGCCCCAGCAGCGCCACCGCGGGCCTCGTCCCTTCGGTCGGGTGCATCCTCGTCCTCCGTCGTCCTCGCCGACGGTCAGGATACGCTCAACCGGCGGCCGCCAGCATCTCTTGGAGGGAGGTGAACTTTCGGCGCACGCGGCCGGGCGCCGCGCGGGCGCATTCCGCGGCGTCGATCCGGGTCCAGCCGCCATGGTCGACGACGCGCGTTCCCCGCCCGGCCAGCAGCGCCAGCAACCCCTCGCGTCCCGGCCGTCCGGAGGCGGCCGCCTCGCGCACGAGCCGCTCGGCGACGGCGTGGCTGTCGGCGCGGTTGGTCGCGATCGTGCCCGACGGGCCGCGCTTGGCCCAGCCGACGACATAGAGCCCGTCGCCGATCCGGCCGTCCACGTTGGCGAACACGCCCGCCTCCGCCCGCGCGCTGCAGCAGTCGGCCGCCGAATAGCCGATGCAGGTCACGACCAGGTCCGCCGGCAGCACCAGCTCGCCGCCCGCGCGCCGGGCGAAGCGCATCCGCTCGACCCTGGCCCCGCCGACGCATTCCGCAGGGACGGCGCCGAAATGGAAGCGGATGCGCACCGGCTTGCCCGCACCCGGCCGGCCGGCGAAGCCGCGCAGCACCTCCAGCGCCGCGGGATTGGCGGGCTCCCCCACGCCCTCCAGGTCCGCCGCCTCGACCACCGGCTCGGCCCGCGCCAGCGCGTCCAGCTCCTGCAGCTCGATGACGGAGAAGCTCGTCGACCCGGCGTCGCGCCGGCCGACGACATGGATCTCTTCCAGCGGGGCCGCCGCGACCGCCGCCTCCACCTCGGTGCCGACGTCGGACCGCTCCAGCTCCGCCGGCGTCTTGGCCAGCACGCGCACGACGTCGAGCGCGACGTTGCCGTTGCCGACCACCACCGCCGAGCGGACCGCCGGGAGTTCGGGCGACAGGTCCGGTACGGTCCGCTCCCCATGGCAGTTGTACCAGCCGACGAAGCCGCCCGAGCCGTGGACGCCGGCCAGCTCCTCCCCGGGAATGCCCAGCCGGCGGTCGATCCGGGCCCCGGTCGCCAGGACGACGGCGTCGTAGAGGCCGCGCAGCTCCTCCAGCGTAACGTCGCGCCCGACCTCGACATTGCCGAGGAAGCCGACGCCGGACCGCGTGAACAGGCGCTCGAACACGCGCGAGACGGCCTTGGTGCCCTGGTGGTCCGGCGCCACCCCGGCGCGCACCAGCCCATAGGGCACCGGCATCCGGTCGAGGACGTCGATCTCGGCCCCGGGCGCCTCGCGCACGAGCTTCTCGGCGGCGTAGCAGCCTGCCGGCCCGCTGCCGACGATGGCGACCTTCAGCGACATGGACGGGCTCCCGGGACGCCGTTCCCCCTCCCGCGCGGGCGGGAGGGGGACAGGCTCAGTTCAGGCGGACATACTCGTAGTCGACCGGCAGGTTGTTGACGCCGCGGTCGGGCGGGGCGATCCAGGCCGCGATCTTGCCCGGCTCCGTGACGCGCTGCATCAGGCTGTGGACGAAGGCCCTGTCGGCTTCCGAGGGGACCCACTCCGGGCTGCGCGCCGCCCATTCCTCGGCGGAGATCAGCCGCCCATCCGGCGCGGCGTGGCAGCCGGCCCAGCTCCCGATCGAGCGGCGGAAGCGGACGCTCGGCAGCTTCAGCTCGAACGCGACGCCGGACTTGGAGAGCAGGCGGTTCCAGCGCGTCACCCCGATGCCGCAGTCCTTGACGTAGGCGGCGCGGGTGACCTCGTTCATCGCGTTGCGCAGCGGCACCTCCTCGACCTTCACGCCGCCCTCGCCGTCCGGCTGCTCCAGCGCGTAGGTCTGGTCGACCGCCAGATGGTCCTCGTACTGGGGCTCGTCCGGCCGGCCCTTGAGGCCGTTCGCGAAGTAGCTGGCCGCGTTCGAGGACTGGTCGGCCCCGAACAGGTCGAGCGAGGAGCTGAACCAGAAGTTCAGGTAGCGCTGCATCGTCTGCAGGTCGATGGCGCCCGCGTTACGGATCGCGACCGGGTCGTCGGTGTCCAGCTCCTTCATGACCTCGATCGTGCGGCGCACGACGCGGCCGAGGCCGGTCTCGCCCACGAACATGTGGTGCGCTTCCTCGGTCAGCATGAACTGGCAGGTCCGCGCCAGCGGGTCGAACCCGCTCTCGGCCAGGCTCTTGAGCTGGTACTTGCCGTCCCGGTCGGTGAAGTAGGTGAACATGAAGAACGACAGCCAGTCCGAGATCGGCTCGTTGAAGGTGCCGAGGATGCGCGGCTTGTCGGCGTCGCCGGAATGCCGCTCCAGCAGCTCCTCCGCCTCCTCGCGGCCGTCGCGGCCGAAATAGGCGTGCAGCAGGTAGACCATCGCCCACAGGTGCCGGCCTTCCTCGACGTTGACCTGGAACAGGTTGCGCAGGTCGTAGAGCGAGGGGCAGGTATGGCCGAGCAGGCGCTGCTGCTCGACCGAGGCGGGCTCGGTGTCGCCCTGGGTCACGATCAGCCGGCGCAGCGTCGAGCGGTGCTCGCCCGGGACCTGCTGCCAGGCCGGCCTGCCGTATTCGTCGCCGAAGCCGATGCGCCGGTCGGGCTGCTGCTCGGCCAGGAAGATGCCCCAGCGGTAGTCCGGCATGCGGACATGCCCGTAGGTCGCCCAGCCCTTGGCGTCGACCGAGGTCGCGGTGCGCAGGTAGACGTCGGCGGCCATGTAGCCGTCGGGGCCGAGGTTCTGCCACCACTGCAGGAACTTCGGCTGCCAGTGCTCGAGCGCGCGCTGGAGAGCCCGGTCGTTGCCCATGTCGACGTTGTTGGGAATGCGATCCAGGTAGTTGATGCCCATGGTCAGACCCTCTCCCAGTCGAATTGCGCCCGCGTGCCCGAGCCGAACAGCTTCAGCGCACCGCGCTCGCCGACGGCGTTGGGCCGGTTGAATATCCAGTTCTGCCAAGCCGAGAGACGGCCGAAGATCTTGGTCTCCATCGTCTCCGTGCCGCCGAAGCGCAGGCTCGCCTCCATCCCCGTCAGCGCGTCCGGCGACAGGCTGCTGCGCTCCTCGATCGCGAGGCGGATCTCGTCGGCCCAGTCGATGTCGTCGGGCGTGAAGGTCACGAGGCCGAGCCCGGCCGCCGCGCCCGCGTCGAGGCGCTCGCCGATGCGCCCGCGCACCCGCTCCACCTCGCCGCCGCTCCCGTCCGCGTCGCCCCCGTCCGCGTCATTGAAGCGCGTCGCCAGCCGCGTGCGGCCGTTGACCATGGGGTACAGGCCGAAATTCGCCTCGCCTGCCGCGATCTCGGGCGCGCCGTCCGCACCCTCCTCCTCGATCAGCAGCATGAAGCTGCGGTCGGCGGCCAGCATCAGTTCCAGCAGCGTGCCCGCGAAGCACGAACCCTCGTCGACGATCGCGAACAGGCTGCGCGACGACACGTCGAGCCGCGCCAGCGTCCGGCGCAGCATGCCGATCGTCTCGCGCACGAACCAGTTCCCGGCATGGGCCGCCAGGATGCGGTCGCTTTCCAGCACGGCGTCGACGTCGCCCGCCGTGCGCACCACCAGCGTGCCCAGGTCCAGCTCGTTGGTGCGCAGCATCAAGATCGCGTCGTCCAGCTCGCGCGCCATCGCCAGCGGCCACCACGCCGCCCCCTGCGCCAGGATCGCGTCCAGGTCGCGCGGCAGCTCCTCCTTCGCGGGCGCGCGCACGGTCAGCCCGGCGACCCGCCCCTCGCGGTCGACCGCGACGTCGACCCAGCGGTAGTGGTAGCCGGCGTCGTCCACCACCCGCTCCAGCGGTGCTAGCGCCACGCCGCGCGCGTCGGCCGGGCGGTCGCTGGCCGCGGCCAACTCGCCCGCGCGGCGCATCACGTGGCCCATGAAGTCCTTGGGCGGCACGACCTCGTCGACGAGGCGCCACTGCTTCGCCCGCTCGCCCTTCACGCCCTCGGCCGTCGTGCAGAACACGTCGGCGAGGTCGCGCCGCACCCGGCGCTTGTCGATGACGCGGGTCAGGCCGCCGGTGCCGGGCAGCACGCCCAGCAGCGGCACCTCCGGCAGGCTGACCGTGCTGGACCGGTCGTCGACCAGCACGATCTCGTCGCAGGCCAGCGCCAGCTCGTAGCCGCCGCCGGCAGTCGTGCCGTTCAGGGCCGCGATGAACTTGAGCCCGGAATGCCGGCTCGAATCCTCGATGCCGTTGCGGGTCTCGTTCGTGAACTTGCAGAAGTTGACCTTCCAGGCATGGCTGGAGGTGCCGAGCATGTAGATGTTGGCGCCGGCGCAGAACATGCGGTCCTTGGCGCTCGTGATCACGACGCTCCGGGTCTCGGGATGCTCGAACCGGATGCGCTGGAGCGCGTCGTACAGCTCGATGTCGACGCCGAGGTCGTAGGAATTGAGCTTCAGCTTGTAGCCGGGCTTGAGGCCGCCGTCCTCGTCGACGTCCAGCGACAGCAGGGCGACCGGCCCGTCAAACGACAGCTTCCAGTGGCGATAGCGGTCGGGATGGGTGTCGAAGGTGATCATCGGCGTCTCTCTCCCAGGGCTCGGTCGCCAGGGCCTGGCCGCCGGGGCGTGGCCGGACGGAAGCCGCGACGGAATCCATTGATGGCACTATAGTGCCTGAGAGGGGAGCGTCAAGCAGTATAATGCGGGCTACTGCGTGTCCTTATGCATTATATCGCACATGCTCACGCCCGTTCCAGAAGCCCCGTCAGCTCGGCGACGCTCTGCTCGACGGTCTTGCCCGACGTGTCGACGACCGCGTCCGCCTTTCTGTAGAGCCCGACCCGCCCGGCCAGGATGCGGCGCAGATCCTCCATCGCCTCCTCGTTGTCGGCCATCGGGCGGTAGTCGCCCTGGGCGACGACGCGGCTCATGTGCTCCTCCGGCTGGGCCTTGATCCATACCGTGAAGCAGGCCGACAGCATCAGGTCGAAGGTCGCGGGCTCGGAGACGATGCTGCCCCCGGTCGCGATCACCGCGCGCTCGTGGCCCTCGATCGTCGCCTCCAGCGCGCGGCGCTCGTAGCGGCGGTAGGCGGACTGGCCGTACAGCGCGAAGATCTCGCTCAGCGTGGTGCCGGACTCGCGCTCGATCTCGCGGTCCAGCTCGACGAACGGATAGCCGAGCTGCTCGGCCAGGATCGCGCCCAGGGTCGATTTGCCCGCGCCTCGCAGCCCGATCAGGGCGATGCGGCTGCGCCGGCGGCTCTCGTCGGGCCGCAGCTCGCGGATCAGGAGCTGGCGGGCATGCGTCAGCTCCTTCGGCGACAGCCGGCCCAGGAACTGCAGCAGCAGCGTCAGCTCGACCGGCCGTTCCGGCCCCTCGCGCACGAGGTCGACCAGCGGCACGCCCATCGCATGCGCGAGCTGGCGCAGCAGGATGATCGAGAT
The DNA here is from genome assembly GCF_035998295.1 of Arenibaculum sp. Taxonomy (NCBI): domain Bacteria; kingdom Pseudomonadati; phylum Pseudomonadota; class Alphaproteobacteria; order Rhodospirillales; family Azospirillaceae; genus Arenibaculum; species Arenibaculum sp. Next base: position 27,257 of record NZ_DASYHS010000145.1, read on the forward strand.
GTTGCCCTGCCCGCCTTCGAGCTGCGCCAGGTAGCGCTCGGAGATGCCGCTGTCGCGCGCCAGGATCTTGCGCGTCATGCCGCGGCGCGCGCGCGTCTCCCTGACCCGCTCGCCGAGCGTGCGCAGATAGTCCGCCTCGGACCCGTTGGGGTCGCGCCGGTTGCCGTGGCCCTCGGGCAAGGAATGCGCCATGCGGGGAACTCCTGACCTTCACCCATATGCATTATAATGCTTGCTACACATGGCAGGTGCATTATATTGGCGTCAAGATACGGACTGTCGCAGAGGAGGCCATGCGGATGAAGGTGACGATTCTGGTCGGAACCATGACTGGCACGGCGGAGATGGTTGCGCAAGAAGTTCAGGACTCCCTGGCGGCGGACGGACGCGAGGTCGAGACGGTGCTGATGGACGGTCTCGACGGCGGGGTCTTCGACCGGGACGGCGCCTTCCTGATCTGCACCTCCACCTATGGCCAGGGCGACGTGCCGGACAACGCGCAGGCCTTCTACTCCGCCCTGGAGGGCGGCCGTCCGGACCTGTCGGGCGTGCGCTACGGCATCATCGCGCTGGGCGACCGGACCTATACCGCCACCTACTGCCACGGCGGCCGGCGCTTCGACGAGCTGCTGCGCTCGCTCGGCGCCAGCCGCGTCGGCGACATGATGGAGCACGACGCCGGCTCGGGCACGATGCCCGAGGACGTGGCCGTGGAATGGTCCGGCGGCTGGGCGGAACTGCTCGACGCCCCGCAGCGCAGCGCCGCGGCCTGACGCCATGAACATCGAGAATTACGTCGCCGGCCGCTGGATCGCGGGCACCGGTGCCGGGCAGCCCCTGGTCGATCCGACCACGGGCGCCGAACTGGCGCGCGCCTCGACCGGGGGGATCGACTTCGCCGCCGCCCTGGCCCATGCGCGCGAGGTCGGCGGCCCGGCGCTGCGCCGCCTGACCTATGGCGGGCGGGCGCAGATGCTGCGCCGGATCGCCGACTGCCTCGCCGAGCGGCGCGCCGACTACGTCGGGATCGCGCGGGCCAACTCCGGCAACACCGACACCGACGCGGCGATCGACGTCGACGGCGCGATCGGCACCGTCGGCTTCTTCGCCCGTGCCGGCCAGAAGCTCGGCGACGCGCGCCTGATCGCCGATGGCGGCCTGATCCGCATGGGCAAGGACGAGGCGTTCCAGGCGCTGCACGTGATGGCGCCCGTGCGCGGCGCCGCGATCCACATCAACGCCTTCAACTTCCCGGCCTGGGGCCTGTGGGAGAAGGCGGCGGTCAGCCTGCTGGCCGGCGTGCCGGTCGTGGCCAAGCCCGCGACCGTGACCTGCTGGCTCGCCCAGCGCATGGTCCGCGACGTGATCGAGGCCGGCATCCTGCCGGACGGCGCGCTGTCGATCCTGTGCGGCGGCGCCGGCGACCTGCTCGACCACGTGGCCGAGGGCGACGTGATCGCCTTCACCGGCTCGGCCGACACGGCGGCGCGCATCCGCGGCCACCGCCGCGTCGTCGAGCGCTCCGTCCGCGTCAACGTCGAGGCCGACAGCCTGAACGCCTGCATCCTCGGCCCCGACATCCGCCCCGACGCGCCGGAGTTCGACCTGTTCGTCCGCGAGGTCGCGCGCGAGATGACGGTCAAGGCCGGCCAGAAATGCACGGCGATCCGCCGCGTCCTGGTCCCGGCCTCCGTCGCGGACGCGGCGGCCGAGGCGATCGCGGCACGCCTCGCGCGCACTCCCGTCGGCGACCCGCGCAACCCCGAGGTCCGCATGGGCCCGCTGGTCGGCCGCGACCAGCTCGCCGCCGCCCGCGACGGCCTCGCCGCCCTCGCCGCGGAGACCGGGACCGTGTTCGACGGCGCCGGCTCGGCGCTGGTCGACGCCGATCCGGACTGCGGCGCGTTCCTGTTCCCGACCCTGCTGCGCGCGAACGACCCCGCGGCCGCCCGTGCGGTCCACGAGGTCGAGGTGTTCGGCCCCGTCTCCACCTTGATGGCCTACCGCGACGCCGACGATGCCTTCGCGCTGGCCCGGCGCGGCCGCGGGTCGCTCGTCGCCTCGGTGTTCACCGCCGACCCGGGCTTCATGGCCGACGCCGCGATCGAACTCGCGGACATGCACGGCCGCATCCTCCTGATCGACGCGAGCGTCGGCAAGGCCAGCACCGGCCACGGCATCGTGATGCCGATGTGCCTGCATGGCGGCCCCGGCCGCGCCGGCGGCGGCGAGGAGCTGGGCGGGCTGCGCGGTCTCGCCTTCTACCACCAGCGCAGCGCGCTGCAGGGACCCGCTGCCCGGCTGGAGGCGATCGCCGCCGGGGCGGCCCGGATCGACGCCTGAGGGAGGACGCCGACATGACGCAGGACGAGTTCACGGCCCTGGTCGCCGGGGTCACCGCCCGCATCGCGGGCAAGCCGCTCGACGCCGCCCTGACGGCCGAGCTGAACGCCGCCTTCCCGCCCGGCGGCGAGACCTTCGGGCGCATCCGCGACGCCTGCCGCGAGGCGATCGCCGAGGGCTGGATGTGCAGCCGCGAAGCCGGCGGCATCCGCTACGGCCGCGTCGTGAAGCCGGGGCCGGCGACCCACGGCTTCAGCGTCGACGTCGTCGACATGAACGACCTGAAGGGCCCCCACCACGCGCACCCCAACGGCGAGATCGACATGATCATGCCGCTGAGCCCGGGCGCGACCTTCGACGGCCACGGCGAGGGATGGCTCGTCTACGGTCCCGGCACCGCCCACCATCCGACCGTCGCCGAGGGCCACGCGCTGGTGCTCTACCTGCTGCCCGAAGGCGCGATCGAGTTCACGAAGTCCTGACCGGACTCACGCACTATAAATCCCATCACAGCCAGGAGCATGCACAATATTTCTTGACGGGCCGAACCGTCACCTCGATAGTTGCGACAGGACGCCGCACGGCGCAATAAGAACCAAGAAGCACGGGGAGGACGCCATGACCGGACCCGGTCTGGCCGAAAGCGCACCGCGCGACTACAACGCCGCGGCCGACCTGATCGAAAGCAATCTCGCGGCCGGACGGGGCGGGAAGACCGCCTTCACGGACGACGCGGGAAGCTGCACCTACGCCGAGCTGGCGGAGAGGGTGGACCGCTTCGCGAACGCCCTGCTCGCCCTCGGGATCGAACCGGAGCAGCGCGTCGTCCTCTGCCTGCTCGACGGGATCGACTTCCCGGTCGCGTTCCTGGGCGCGATCAAGGCCGGCATCGTCCCCGTGCCGGTCAACACGCTGCTGACCCGCTCCGACTACGACTTCATCCTCTCCGACAGCCGGGCGCGCGCCCTCGTCGTGTCTGACGCGCTGCTGGACCGCTTCGAGGGCGCGGCGGACCGGCACCCCGGGCTGCGCCACGTGGTCGTCTCGGGTGCCGCCGCGCCGCAGGGCCGCCACCGGTTCGCCGACCTGCTGGCCGCCGCCCCGCCCCGGGCGGAGGCGGCGCGCACGACCCGGGACGACGTCTGCTTCTGGCTCTACTCCTCGGGCTCGACCGGCTCGCCCAAGGGGACGGTCCACGTCCATGCCAGCCTGCGCCGGACGGCCGACCTCTACGCCGTGCCGGTGCTGGGCATCCGCGAGGACGACGTCGTCTACTCCGCGGCCAAGCTGTTCTTCGCCTACGGGCTCGGCAACGCCCTGACCTTCCCGATGGCGGTCGGCGCGACCGCGGTGCTGACGGCCGAACGCCCCACCCCGGCCCTGGTCTCGCGCATCCTGCGCGAGCGGCGGCCGACGATCTTCTACGGGGTGCCGACGCTCTACGGCGCGCTGCTGGCCTCTTCCGAGCTGCCCGGGCGCGAGGAGCTGGCGCTGCGGCGCTGCACCTCGGCCGGCGAGGCGCTGCCGCCCGATCTCGGCCGGCGCTGGACCGAACGCACCGGCGTCGAGATCCTGGACGGCCTCGGCTCGACCGAGATGCTGCACATCTTCCTCTCCAACCATCCCGGCGAGGTCCGCTACGGCACCAGCGGCCGGCCGGTCGCCGGCTACCGGGTGCGCATCGTCGACGAGGCCGGCAACCCCGTGCCCCGGGGCGAGGTCGGGGAACTGCAGGTCGAGGGCCCCACCGGCGCGGCCTTCTACTGGAACAACCGCGAGCGCAGCCGGACGACGTTCCTCGGTCCCTGGACCAGGAGCGGCGACAAATATGTCGAGACCGAAGACGGGTATTTCGTGTTCTGCGGCCGATCCGACGATATGCTCAAGGTCGGCGGGATCTACGTCTCGCCCTTCGAGGTGGAGGGAGCCCTGCTGTCGCATCCGGACGTGCTGGAGGCCGCGGTCGTCGGACAGGCCGACGAGAGCGGCCTGATCAAGCCGAAGGCCTACGTCGTCCTGAAGCCGGGCGTGATCGCGCCGGACGCCGACATGGCCGAGGCGCTGCAGTGCCACGTCAAGGAGCGCCTCGCTCCCTTCAAGTATCCGCGCTGGATCGAGTTCCTGCCCGAGCTGCCGAAGACGGCGACGGGCAAGGTCCAGCGTTTCAAGCTGCGGGCTTCCGCAACGCCCGCGGTACAGGCGGCCGGCTGAACCGGCCTGATCCCGTTCCGGACCACCGGCGCGGGAGGCGACGTCTAGGGGAGGTGACATGACCGACAAACCCGTTCACTACATCAGCCGCCGCTTCGTCCTGAAGGGCGCGGCGGCCACCGCCGGCGCGGTCGTTGCCGCCGGCTTCCTGCCGACCCGCTTCGCGATCGGCCAGACCGCGCCGGTGAAGGTCGGCCTGATGCTGCCCTACAGCGGCACCTACGCCCAGCTCGGCAACAACATCACCGAGGCGTTCAAGCTCTACGTCGACGAGCGGGGCGGCAAGCTCGGCGGGCGCGCGGTCGAGTACGTCGCGGTTGACGACGAGTCCGATCCGGCCAAGGCGCCCGAGAACACGAACAAGCTCGTGCAGCGCGACGGCGTCGACGTGATCGTCGGCACGGTCCATTCCGGCGTGCAGATGGGCATGGTGAAGGTGGCGCGCGACACCGACACGATGATGATCATCCCGAATGCGGGCGTCGGCGCCGCCACCGGCCCGCTCTGCGCGCCCAACATCTTCCGCGCCTCGTTCAGCAACTGGCAGCCCGCCTACCCGATGGGCAAGGTGATGGCCGACCGCGGGGCCAAGACCGCGGTCACGCTGTCGTGGAAATACGGTGCGGGCGAAGAGTCGACCGGCGCCTTCAAGGAAGGCTTCGAGCAGCATGGCGGCCAGGTCGTCGAGGAGATGTTCCTGCCCTTCCCCGACGTCGAGTTCCAGTCGCTGCTGACCAAGATCGCCGACCTGAAGCCCGACGGCGTCTACGTCTTCTTCGCCGGCGGCGGCGCGATCAAGTTCGTCAAGGACTACCACGCGGCCGGCCTGCGCCAGCAGATCCCGCTCTACGGCGTCGGGTTCCTGACCGACGGCACGCTCCAGGCCCAGGGCGAGGCGGCCGAAGGGCTGCTGACGACCCTGCACTGGGGCGACGGCCTCACCCTGCCGAGGACGGTCGCCTTCACCGAAGCGTTCGAGAAGCGGACCAGCGCCGAGACCGACGTCTACGCGGTCCAGGGCTACGACAGCGCGCAGCTCCTCGCCGCCGGCCTCGACGCCGTGCAGGGCGACACCGCCGCCCGAGCCGAGATGGTCAAGGCGATGGAAGATGCCGAGATCGACAGCCCGCGCGGCAGGTTCACGATGTCGAAGGCGCACAACCCCGTGCAGGACATCTACCTGCGCGAAGTCCGCGACGGCAAGAACATGGTGATCGGCGTCGCCCACGAAGCCCTCGCCGACCCCGCCCGCGGCTGCAACATGGTCTGAATGACATCCCCCTCTCCCGTGCAACGGGAGAGGGAGGGGCCCGCCGCGTAGCGGTGGGAGGGTGAGGGTGGCACCCGTCCCTCACCCTCCCGACCTTCGGTTGGGCCCCTCCCTCTCCGACTTGCGCGGAAGAGGGGTCTCTATAAGGGCGCGGCCGACTTCATGGACCCCTTCATCTTCCTGATCCAAGTGCTCAACGGCGTCCAATACGGGCTGCTGCTGTTTCTGCTGGCCAGCGGGCTGACGCTGATCTTCGGCATCATGGGCGTGATCAACCTCGCCCATGGCAGCTTCTACATGATCGGCGCCTATCTGGCGTTCTCGCTGACCTCCCTGACCGGCAACCTCTGGATCGCGCTCCCGCTCGGCATCGCGATCAGCATCGTGATCGGGCTCGCGGTCGAATGGCTGTTCATCTCGCGGCTCTACCACCGCGACCACCTGTACCAGGTGCTGCTGACCTACGGGCTGATCCTGGTGTTCGAGGAGCTGCGCAGCATCGTCTTCGGCGACGACGCCCACGGCGTGCCGGTGCCCGACGTCCTGAACTTCTCGGTGCCGCTGACGGACACGCTCAGCTATCCGGTCTACCGGTTGTTCATCTCCGGCGTCTGCCTCGCGGTCGCGGTCGCGATGTACCTGCTGATCCAGCGGACCCGCCTCGGCATGATGATCCGGGCCGGCGCCTACAACCGCGAGATGGTTCAGTCGCTCGGCATCAACATCAAGCTGATCTACATGGGCGTCTTCGCGCTGGGCGTGGCGCTCGCCGCACTGGCCGGCATGATCGCGGCCCCGGTCGCCTCCGTGTTCCCGGGCATGGGCAACCAGATCCTGATCGTCTCCTTCGTCGTCGTCGTGATCGGCGGCATCGGCTCGGTCAAGGGGGCGCTGTTCGCCGCGATCCTGATCGGGCTCGCCGATACCTTCGGCCGGGTCCTGGTCCCGGAGCTTTCGGGAACCACCGTCTACCTGCTGATGGCGCTGGTCCTGCTGTGGCGCCCCGAGGGCATCTTCCGGAGGGCCGCCTGACATGCTGACCGACAAGCTCCCGGGCGTCGCCGCGCTGCTGCTGGCGGGGCTCGCCGCCCTCCTGCTGTTCCCGCTGTTCGGGTCCGCCTTCTACGTGCAGCTCGTCGCGAAGATCATGATCCTCGCGGTCTTCGCGATGAGCCTGAACCTGCTGGTGGGGTTCACGGGGCTGGTGAGCCTCGGCCATGCCGCCTTCTACGGGCTCGCGGCCTACATGCTGGTGTTCCTGTCGCCGGAATTCGAGGCGGCCGGCTTCTGGTGGACGCTCGGCGCCGCGGTGCTGGCCTCGGCCGGGGCGGCGCTGGTGATCGGCGTCTTCGTGCTGCGCACGACCGGCATCTACTTCATCATGGTGACGCTCGCCTTCGCCCAGATGCTCTACTACCTGTTCCACGACGGGCAGTTCGCGGGCGGGTCCGACGGCGTCTACATCTACTTCAAGCCGGACGCGACCCTGTTCGGCTTCCAGCCCTTCGACCTTGAGAACCAGCAGCATTTCTACTACGTGGCGCTCGGCGTCATGGTCCTGGCCTACCTGCTGCTGCGGGTGATCCTCCAGTCGCCTTTCGGCCACGTCGTCGCGGGCATCCGCACGAACGAGCACCGCATGCGCTCGCTCGGATACCCGACCTTCCGCTACAAGCTCGCGAGCTTCGTGATCGCCGGCGCGCTGGCCGGCGTGTCGGGCTACCTGTCGGCCGCCCAGTTCGGCTTCGTCAACCCGGAGCTGATGGGCTGGCACGTCTCGGGCGAGGTGCTGATGATGGTGATCCTGGGCGGCATGGGGTCGGTCTTCGGCCCGATCCTCGGCGCCTTCTCGATCGTGCTGCTGGAGGAGCTGTTCGCCGACCTGACCAAGCACTGGCTCCTGCTGATGGGCGGCTTCATCATCATGACCGTGCTGGTGCTGCCGCACGGGCTGTCGGGCCTGCTCGCCTCGGCGCTTTCGCGCGTCGGCGCCGGCCGGCGCAAGCCCGTGCCCGAGACCGGCCCGCCCGGTGCCGCTCCCGCCGCGGAGCAGGGAGGCCGGCAGTGAGCGAGGCGATCCTCTCCACCAGCGGGCTCAGCCGGTCCTTCGGCGGGCTGACCGCCGTCGACGGCCTGTCGATCGAGTTCCACATGCGGCGGATCCACGCCGTGATCGGCCCCAACGGCGCCGGCAAGTCGACCTTCATCAACCTGCTGTCGGGCGACCTGCCTCCCTCGGCGGGGACGATCCGCTTCGACGGGCGCGACGTCACCGGGCTCTCCGCCGACCGCGTCTCCCAGCTCGGCATCGGCCGCAGCTACCAGAAGACCAACATCTTCCCGGACTTCACCGCGTTCGAGAACTGCCGGCTGGCGGCACAGTCGCGCCTGACCTCCTCGATGCGCTTCTTCCGCCCGGCGCTGCGGCTCTCTCGCGTCAACGACGCGGCGCGCGCGGCGCTCGACGCGGTCGGGCTGGACGGCCGCGCCGAGGTCGTCGCCTCCGCGCTCAGCCATGGCGAGCAGCGCCAGCTCGAGATCGCGATGGTGCTCGCGACCGGGCCGAAGGTCCTGCTGCTCGACGAGCCGCTCGCCGGCATGGGGGCGGAGGAATCGGCCCGCATGGTGGCGCTGCTGGAACGCCTCGCGCGCGAGCACGCGATCGTCCTGGTCGAGCACGACATGGACGCCGTGTTCCAGCTCGCCGACCGGCTGACCGTGATGGTGAACGGCCGCCTGCTGGAGAGCGGCACGCCCGAGGAGATCCGCTCCAGCCCCGCGGTCCAGGACGCCTATCTGGGAACCGGCGAGCATGACTGACACCGACCTGATCCGCGCCGAGGGCCTCCACGCCTTCTACGGCGCCAGCCACGTCCTGCACGGCGTCGACTTCGCGGTCCGGCCCGGCGAATGCGTCGCCCTGATGGGCCGCAACGGCATGGGCAAGACGACGCTGCTGCGCAGCGTGCTCGGCCTGCTGCGCCAGCGTTCGGGCACGGTATGGGTCAAGGGCCGGCCGATGACCGGCGCCGCCCCCCATGCGATCGCGCGCGCCGGCATCGCCTACGTCCCCGAGGGGCGCGGCATCTTCGGCAATCTCAGCGTCCGCGAGAACCTGGTGATGGCCGCGCGCCCCGGCCTGGACGGCCGGCGCGACTGGACGTTCGAGCGGGTGCTGCAGACCTTCCCACGCCTGGCCGAGCGCCTGGGGAACGGCGGCAACCAGCTCTCCGGCGGCGAGCAGCAGATGCTGACGATCGGCCGCGCGCTGATGACCAACCCCGACCTCCTGATCCTCGACGAGGCGACGGAGGGCCTCGCCCCCCTGATCGCGCGCGAGATCTGGACGATCCTGCACCGCGTGCGCGCGACCGGCATCGCCAGCGTCATCGTCGACAAGAACTTCCGGGCGATCTCGGCGATCGCGGACCGGTGCGTCGTCCTGGTCAAGGGGCAGGTCGTGTTCGACGGGGCGAGCGACCGGCTGGCGCACGACCCCGACATCCTGAAGCAGCATCTGGGAGTGTGAGGGTGCCCTTCCTGACCGCCGCGGGCCGCCGCCTGGACTACCGCTGGATCGAGCCGGGGCGGCCGGGCCGGCCGGCCCTCGTCTTCCTGCACGAGGGGCTCGGCTCGGTCGAGCTGTGGAAGGACTTCCCCGACCAGGCCGCCGAGGCGACCGGCTGCGGCACGCTCGTCTACTCGCGCTACGGCTACGGCCGCTCCGACCGGCTGGAGGGGCCGCGCGGCGTCGACTACATGCACCGCGAGGCGCTGGACTCGCTGCCCGCGGTGCTGGACGCCCTGGACATCCGCGAGCCGGTGCTGGTCGGCCACAGCGACGGCGCCTCGATCGCCCTGATCCATGCCGGGACCGGCCGCTGGAGCCCCCGCGGGCTGGTCCTGGCCGCCCCCCACGTCTTCGTCGAGGACGTGACGGTCGAGAGCATCGCGGCCGCGAAGACGATATACCGCGAGACGGACATGCCACGGAAGTTCGCCCGCTACCACGACGATCCCGACGCGACGTTCCGGGGCTGGAACGACATCTGGCTCCACCCCGATTTCCGCGCCTGGAACATCGAGGAATACCTGCCCGGCGTCCGCTGCCCGATGCTGCTGGTCCAGGGCCTGGACGACGAGTACGGCACGCTGGCCCAGCTCGACGCGATCGAGCGCGGGGCCGGCGGCCCGGTCGAGCGGCTGGAGCTTGCGGACTGCCGCCATTCCCCTCACCGCGACCAGCCCGCCGCCACGCTCGCCGCGATCGCGCACTTCGTCGACGCGCTCGCCCCGGCCGGAGACCGGTCGTGACCGCCGCCCAGGGCCTGCCTCCGGTCCCTGCCCCGGGCACCATGGCCGAGGTCGCGCCGGGCATCCGCTGGATACGGATGCCCCTGCCCTTCGCGCTCGACCACGTGAACCTGTGGCTGCTGGAGGACGGGGACGGCTGGACCCTGGTCGACACCGGCCTCGGCAACGACGCGACGCGCGCGCTGTGGCACGAGATCCTGGAAGGCCCCGCCGCCGGCCGGCCGATCCGCCGGATCCTCGCGACCCATTTCCACCCCGACCATCTCGGCCAGTCCGGATGGCTGGTCGAGCGCACCGGGGCCGAGTTCCTGATGACGCGGACCGAATGGCTGACCGGGCGCATGCTCGTGGGCACGGGCGAGGAGGCCGGCGAGATCCAGGCCGCGTTCTTCCGCGGCCACGGCCTGCCGGGCGGGCAGGCCGACGGCCTGGCCCGGCGCGGCAACGTCTACCGGCGCCGGGCGCCGTCGGTGCCCGCGACCTACCGCCGGATCACCGGCGGCGAGGTGATCGCGATCGGCGAGCGGCGCTGGCAGGTCGTGATCGGCGAGGGCCACTCGCCCGAGCAGGCCTGCCTCTACAGCCAGGACGGCCGCATCCTGATTTCGGGCGACCAGATCCTCCCGCACATCACGCCCAATGTCAGCGTCCAGTGGTTCGAGCCGGAGGCGAACCCGCTGGCCGACTTCCTCGGCTCGGTCCGCCGCTTCGGCCAGATGCCCGAGGACACGCTGGTCCTGCCCTCCCACGGCCGTCCCTTCTGCGAGCTGGCGCGCCGCCTCGCCGCCCTGGAGCGCCACCACGCCGCCCGCCTGACCGACCTGATGGACGCCTGCGCGGACGAGGGATGCACCGCCTACGAGCTGCTGGACGTGCTGTTCCGGCGCAAGCTCGACGACCACCAGATCGTCTTCGCCATGGGCGAGGCGATCGCGCATCTGGCCTACCTGGAAAACGACGGCCTGCTCCGGCGCGAACGCGACGGCGACGGGCCGTGGCGCTACCGCGCTGTCGGCGGGTAGCGCCGCCTGGTTTCGCGTGAGGCCGGACACTCGCGTCGATTCCATGCTGGAAACGCGTCGCCAGAAGCCCACCCGCACCAGCGCTCCTTGCGTAGTTCCACTGTTTCCCACTCGACTTCAATATTTTCCTTTTGCAGCGCACCCTCTGGCGTGACGACGCACGCGCCGTCGCAGAAAAGCCGGAGGACCACGTCCTCGGGCCGCCGCAGGCGGCACTGCGGCGTGTATTTGGTTCGCGTGAAGGACGGGGAACGGCGCGTCGGTTCGCGCAGTTACACAGGATGCGCCACGGCCGGCGGGAAGCACCGCCGGAACGCGCCGCCGAAACGCGCCGCCGAAACGCATCGGGAAAAGGAGCGATGGTAGGAGACGACGCAATCCCAGTGGCCACACGCCGCCTGGTCCGGACCTGCGGCCTGATCGGCCTGTTCGGATGCCTCGTGGCCGTCGTGACGGACGTGATGGGCTGGATACTGGTCGACGGCTACGACCCGATCAGCCAGACCATCAGCAACCTGGCGGTCGGCCGGTGGAGCTGGCTTCTCGACCTCGGCCTCTACCTCCTCGCCACGGCCTGCTTCGCGACCGCGGTCGGGCTGGCGGCCCGGCGCCTCGGCGGCGCGTCCTGGACGTTCGCCGCCGCCGCCGTGGCGCTTCTCGGGATCGACGTCATCGTCGTCGCCGCCTTCGACGAGTATGCGGGCACCACCAATCCCGGTGCCGACGTGCATTCCGCCGCGGTCTACGCCCTGGGGGCGCTGTTCGCCCTCGCCTGCCTGCTGGCGGTCCCGGGGCTGAAGCGGCTACATGGCTCCCTCGGCCGGTTCAGCCTGGTGGTCGGCCTGGCCTGGATCGTCCTGGCGCCGCTCTTCTTCCTCGTCCCCAACGCCTGGGACGGCGCCTACGAGCGGTTCCTGGCGCTCATCCTGCTGGGATGGCTGGCGACGATGGCCTCGCGGGTCCTGCTCCGCGCGCACGACGGCGCCCTGGCGTAAGCCCCGCCACGGCACTCGGCACCCGATCTTTCGGGGAGTGCGGCGCCCCGCGCGCTGCTATACTCGTCCGCGATGCAGGACTGCCGAGGACGACCATGACCGCACGCTTCAGGCCGCCCCCGATCGCCCCGGTCCGGGGCGTGGCCCAGCCGCGCATGGCGCCGTCCGGCGCCGGTGCCAGGAACGGCGCGCCTCCGCCGCCGGCTGCCGCCGCTGCCCGGCACTTCGCGCCGCCTCCGATCGCCGGCGCCACGGGCGGCGCGCTGCGGGCCGGCATCGTCCAGGGCCGCTTCGTCGGCGCGCCGCGCGTCGCCCAGGCGCGCGGGGCCGGTGCGGGCGGGCGCCCCGGCGCCCTCGCCCTGCCCGACGAGGTCAGGCTCCCCGCCGGCGGCGGCGCGCCGCTGCCGGACGGGCTGCGCACGCAGATGGAAACCTTCTTCAAGGCCGATTTCTCGGCCGTGCGGGTCCATGTCGGGCCGCAGGCGCCGGCGATCGGCGCGCTGGCCTTCACGACCGGCACCAGCATCTTCTTCGCCCCCGGCCAGTACCAGCCCACGACCGTGCAGGGCCGCATGCTGCTGGGGCACGAACTCGCCCATGTCGTGCAGCAGCGCAGCGGCCGGGTGCGCAACCCGCTGGGGTCCGGGATCGCCATCGTCCAGGACGGGGCGCTGGAGGCCGAAGCCGACCGCCTCGGCCGGCAGGCCGCCCTGTCCTGCCCTCCCGCCCATGGCGGCGGACGGTCGGTGCAGGCCGCGACGGCGCCGGGCCGCCAGCTCCGCGGCGCGCCGGTCGTCCAGCGGATGCAGCACAACGCCCCGTTCTACGTCCCGACCGAGCAGGAGGCGCCCGTCTATTACGAGGTCCGCGACATGCGGACCAACAACGGCAACGTCCTCTCCGACAACAAGGTGCGCGGCAACCTGTTCGAAGCGGCGTCCAAGCAGGAGTTGGAGAGCATGGGCCTCTTCAACGCCGTCTACGACGCCAACCTGATCATCACCAACTGCCCGGCCGTGGACTTCATCTGCCTCGACTTCGACAACCAGCTGAAGTTTGCCCAGTGCAAGAACCATCAGAACGCGCAGGGCTACATAACGGATATCGGCGCCAGGGGCGACGATGCGATGCTCTTCGTCAAGAAGATGGTCTCGCGCACCCTCCAGGGCGTCGTCGTCGCCGAATCCCAGAGGATGAGGCAGTATGCCACAACCAACAACATTGGACCTCTGCAGGAATTCCTGAACTCAATCGATCAATATTACAACTTCAATCCCAATTCCAATAACGGCAACAGCGAATACGTCGACAAGAACGACGCGCCCGTCAAATGGATGAGGGACAGGATCTTCTTCCCCGTCCCCGAGGACATCGCGCTCCAGCTGCCCTCCCAGTATGCCTATTGCTGCATCATCCTCGAGCGGCGGACGCAGGACTTCTCCAAGATGCTGGACCTGATGAACTACAAGGTGACCCGGACGTCGAAGCAGGTCCGGATGGACGAGGAAAACGACGAGTATCGCCCCCCCGGCAACGGTCTCTAACGCCTGGATCCCGCGGTGCCATGGAACGTCGCCGCGGGGACATAGGCCTCCGGCAAATCGATGCCCGGCGGCAGGTCGTGCCCGAGGGCGAGCAGGTCGGGCAGCAGATGCGTATGCGGCCCCTCGGGAGAACGGCCGCCGGGAGGCGGGATCGGCGTGCCGATCTCCGCGCGGCCGATGCCGGTCTCGACGACGCGGGTCGGCCCCGCCTCGACGATCGCCGCCCCGGCCGCCGCCAGCACCTCGCCCAGCGGCGCGCCGGCGAGGCCGCGCAGCCGCGCGGCCAGCGCGGGTTCGGCGACACGGACCATGAAACGGGTCGCGGTGCGCCCGAGGCCGAGGTCGAACAGGACCTCGCCGCGCCGGGCCGGGTCGATGGCGGCGTGGTCGGGGCCGATCTCCGTCAGGCCCGACGCGACGGGTAGCGCCAGCCGGCTGCGATGCAGCGCCAGGATCACCGCCCGCACCCCGTCCCCTTCGGGGTCGTGCACCTGGATCGCCCGCGTCGTCTCCCCGATCGCCAGCCGCAGCGCACCGCCCGGCGCCGTCGCGACGACCGCATCCCCGTCGTCCGAGACGGCGCAGCCGGCCGCGACGAACTCGGCCGAGGCGCCATGGCAGCCCAGGACCCAGGTTCCGCCCGCCGCCATCGTTTCCCGCACGAAGGCGCGGATGTCCTCCGCCGTCCAGGCCGGCCGCCGCAGCCCGACGCCGAGCGCGCGCAGCCGCCCCGGCAGTTCCTCCCAGACCGCGCGCCGCCAGACCTCGCCGCCCGCGCGCCAGCCGCCGATCTCCGCCTCGCTCCGCCCGCAGCCGCGGCAATAGCCGGTCGCCGCGTCGTACTCGCACACGCCGATGCAGGGACTCGCGATCATGCGCCTCTCCGGTGCATTCCGTTTCGCCGGGCGAAGGTTGAGCACGGGGCGGCGGGTCGCCGCAACCGGAATTGCCCCGGACCGGCCGGGAACCACGCGCCATCCGTGCCATTGAAGACGCAGGACCGCCACCGCCGGAGACACGCATGCACGCCAGCCGTGCCCAACGGGCCGAACGGGCCGCCCGGGTGGTCGAGCGGACGTGCCAGGCCGGCATCGCCGTCCTGTTCGCCGGCGCCGCCTGGATCGGCACGCCCGACACCTCGGCCCTGGCGCGCGAGGCCAAGATCGTCGTGTTCCCGCTGGCGCTCGACCGGGCCGACCAGGTCCGCGCGGTCGCGGCCGCCTCGGGCCTGCCGCTCGCCACCGGCTGGCTGCCGAACGTCATCCTCGCCGTCCCCGGCGACGAGGCGTTCGCCGGCGGCGTGCGCGCCCGCGGCGCCTGGCTCGTGTTCGACGCGGCAGGCGTCGCCGGCTGCCTGGGTTGGTAGCCTCAGGCGGCTTCCAGCAGCACCGCGATCCCCTGCCCGCCCCCGGCGCACGCACTCGCCACGCCCAGTCCCTGTCCCGACCGGCGCAGCTCGCGCGCCAGCGTCAGCGTGCAGCGCACGCCGGTCACGCCGAGCGGATGCCCGATCGCGATCGCCCCGCCGTTGACGTTGACCCGCTCGCGCTCCAGGCCCAGCTCCCGCTCGACCGCCAGGTACTGCGCGCCGAACGCCTCGTTGATCTCGAACCGACCGATCCGGTCCAGCGGCAGGTCGGTCTTGCGCAGCAGCGCGCGGATCGCCGGCGCCGGTCCGATGCCCATCACCTCCGGCGGCACGCCGACCGACGCCCCCGCGACGATCCGGGCCAGCGGCTTCAGCCCGTGCCGGCGGACGAAGTCGCCGGACGCCACCAGCACCGCCGCGGCCCCGTCGACGATCGCCGAGCTGTTGCCCCCGGTCTGCACCCCGCCGAAGGCGGGCTTCAGCTTTGCCAGCACGTCGCGCGGCGTCGGGCGGACATGCTCGTCCTCGGCGAAGCTCTCGACCCCGCGCGGCAGGGCGAGGCGGCGCGGCCGGTAGCCCTCGGCCGCGAACTCCTCCGTCCTCAGCGGCACGATCTCGCCGGCATGGAACCCGCCGTCGCGCGCCGCGACCGCCGCGGCGAAGCTGCGCGCGGCGTAGTCGTCGACCTCCTCGCGCGTGATGGCATAGCGCTCGGCGAGTTTCTCCGCCGTCTCGCCCATGCGGATGCCGGGCGCGGTGTCGAGGGTCGCCTCCCACAGGAAGTCGCGGAAATCGACCTGCCCCATGCGGAAGCCGGAGCGGTGCGTGAAGGCCGCGACGGGGTTGCGCGACATCGACTCGGCCCCGACGCACAGCGCCAGATGCCCGCGGCCGAGCGCGATGTGGTCGGCGCCCTGTAGGATCGCCTCGAAGCCCGAGCCGCACAGCCGGTGGACGAGCAGCGCCGGCACCTCGACCGGGACCCCGGAATAGAGGCCGACATGGCGCGGCAGGTAATAGGCGTCGAAGCTGGCCTGCGCGACATTGGCGGCGATCACGGTATCGACCGCCGCCGGGTCGACGCCCGCGCGCCCGATCGCGGCGCGCGCCGCCGCGATCCCGAGATCGGTCGGCGAGACGGTGCCCAGCGTGCCGGCGTAGTCGGCGAAGCCGGTCCGCACGCCGTCGACCAGCCAGATGTCGTCATAGGTGGACGCGGTCACGGCGTCAGTCCTCCAGGCGGATGATGTCGGGGTCCGGATGCGCTGCGTGCAGCCGTTCGACCAGTGCCGCGCGGCAGGTCAGGACGGCGCGCTGGTTGATGTAGCCCTTGTCCGTGATCTCGTTGGCGTCGATCGAGGGCGGCTCGGTCGTCACCACGGCGCGCGCGACCCGGGTCGAGCTGCCGCCGCCCGCCGCCAGCGTCCCGAGCGCCCGGCGGATCGCGCCGCGCACCCGCTCGTCGCGCACCAGGTCGGCGATCGGCGCGTCGGCCCCCAGGTCCGGGCACAGCGCGCGGCAGCCGGCGGCACTCGGGAACACCAGCAGCCCGATCTCGTCCCGGTCGTGCCCGGTGACGACGGCGTCCTCGACCGCCGGCGCGGCCGCCGCGATCGCCGCGACCCTCAGCGCGCCGACATTGACCCAGGTGCCGCTGGCCAGCTTGAAGTTCTCGGCGATGCGGCCGTCGAAGACGATGCCCGCCCCCGGGTCCTCCGGATCGACGAGGCGGCCGGCGTCGCCGGTCCTGTAGAACCCCTCCTCGTCGAAGGCCGCCGCCGTCAGCTCGGGCTGGCGCCAGTAGCCGGGCGTGATGTTGGGGCCCCGCACCCGCAGCTCGAACTTGCCGCCGTCGGGGACCATCTTGACCTCGTTGCCCGGCGCCGGCACGCCGATGTTGCCGGCGCGCCCGATCGGGAAATGGACGCAGGTCACCATCGGCGCCGTCTCCGTGGCGCCCCAGGCCGAGACCATCGGCACCCGCCGCCCGAGCACGTCGTCGCCCAGGCGCTCCAGCCGCTCCCACAGGCTCTGCGGCAGGGCGGCCCCGGCATAGAAGATCAGGTCGAGGTCGCCGAAGAAGCGCCTCGCCAGGTCCCGGTCGGCCTCCAGATGGTCCAGCAGCATCGCGAAGCCGCGCGGGACGTTGAAGTAGACCGTGGGCGCCACCTCGCGCAGGTTCGCGACCGTCCGCTCGATCAGGCCCGGGACCGGCTTGCCCTCGTCGATATGCAGCGTCCCGCCGTTGCGCAGCACGAGGTTGAAGCAGAAATTGCCGCCGAAGGTGTGATTCCACGGCAGCCAGTCGACCAGCACCGGCGGGCGCCCCTCCAGGAACGGCCAGCACCGCGCCAGGCTCTCCTGGTTGGCGCACAGCATGCGCTGGGTGTTGACGACCCCCTTGGGCTGCGCGGTCGAGCCGGAGGTGAACAGGATCTTGGCGACCGTGTCCGGGCCGACCGCGGCATGGGCCTCGTCGACCGCCGCCGTCGGCGTCGCGCCGAGATCCGCGAACGCCGTGGCGCCGGCCGGCACGCCGGACGAGACGACCGGCTCCGCGCCGGCGAAGTCGACCGTCTCCAGCACGCGGCCGTAGCGCTCGCCGTCGTCGGCGAACACCAGGCCCGGCCGCACCAGCTCCGCGATGTAGCGGACTTTGCCGAAGTCCTGGGACAGGCGCGAATAGGCCGGCGAGACCGGCACGACCGGCACGCCGACATGCATCGCGGCCAGTGCCAGCAGCGCGTGGTCGATGCCGTTGTCGGACAGCACCATCACCGGGCGGTCGGGCGACAGCCGCCGGTCCAGCAGCGCCTGCGCGATCGAGCGCACGCGCGCCAGCGCCGCGGCGTAGCCGACTCGGCGCCACTGCCCGTCCGCGCCGCGCTGGGCGAGGAAGTCGCGGTCCGGCGTCTCGGCCGCCCAGCGGGCGAGATGGTCGTCCAGGCAGCGCGGGTCGGCGGTCACCCTGTCCGCCGAGCGCAGGAGCAGGCTGCCGTCGGGACGCCGCTCGACCCGGATGTCGGGCCGGGCGAAGGCGGATGTGGAGATGGTCTGCTGCAGCATCGCTAACCTCACAGGCCGATATAGGCGCGGCGCACTCCCGGGTCGTCGAGCAGGTCGGCCCCGGTCCCCGTCATCGCGATGCGCCCGCTCTCGAGCACGTAGGCCCGATGCGCGAGCGACAGCGACTGCGCGACGTTCTGCTCGACGAGCACGATCGTGAACCCGTCCGCGTTGAGCTGGCGTATGATCGCGAAGACGTCCTGGACGATGGTCGGGGCGAGGCCGAGCGACGGCTCGTCGAACATCACCAGCCGGGGCCGGCCCATCAGGCAGCGCGAGATCGCCAGCATCTGCTGCTCGCCTCCCGACAGCGTGCCCGCCGCCTGGCCGAGCCGCTCCGCCAGCCGCGGGAACAGCCCCAGCACCCGGTCCATCATCTCTCTTGCGCCCGACCGCGCGCGGGGCAGGCTGGCGCCCAGTTCCAGGTTCTCGCGCACGGTCATGGTCGGGAACACCTGCCGGCCCTCCGCGACCTGGCCGATGCCGAGATTGCAGACGCGGTGGCTCGGTTCGCCTGCGATCTCGGCGCCTTCGAACCGGATCGAGCCGCGGGCCGGGCGGTTCATGCCGGCGATGGTGCGGATCAGCGAGGTCTTGCCGGCGCCGTTGGCCCCGACGATCGCGACGATCTCCCCCTCGCCCACGTCGAGCGCCACGTCGTCGAGCGCCTGGGCGTCGCCGTAGAACAGGTCCAGGTCGCGCACTTCCAGCATCAATGCGCCTCCCCGAGATAGCATTCCAGCACATGGGGGTCGCGCGCGACGTCCTCGGGCGCGCCCTCCGCGATCTTCCGGCCATGGTGCAGGACGACGATGTGGCCCGACAGCGCCATCACCGCGCGCATCACGTGCTCGATCAGCAGGATGGTCAGGCCGGTGCGCGCCGACAGGTCCTTCAGCGTCTCCACCATCGCGTCGACCTCGACCGGGCGCAGCCCCGCCATCACCTCGTCGAGCAGCAGGATCTTCGGCCGCGTCGCCAGCGCCCGCGCCGTCTCCAGGCGCTTGCGGTCCGGCAGGGTCAGCCCGCTCGCGGGAAGATGCGCCTTCGACGACAGGCCGAGCAGGTCCAGGATGTCCATCGCCGCGCGGCGGGCCTCGCCGACGCCGGGGCTGCGGTGCAGCGCCCCGACCAGCACGTTCTCCAGCACCGACAGCGCGCCGAACGGCTTCACGATCTGGAAGGTGCGCCCGATCCCGGCGCGGCACGCCCGGTCCGGGCTGATCCCGGTCACGTCGGCCCCGTCGAGCACGACGCTGCCGCCGCTCGGCGGCAGCGCGCCCGCGATCAGGTTGAAGGTCGTCGTCTTGCCGGCGCCGTTCGGGCCGATCAGGCCGACGATCGCGCCGCGCGGGACCGAGAAGCTGACGTCGTCGACGGCGCGCAGGCCGCGGAAGCTCTTCGACAGCCCGCGGACCTCCAGCAGCGGCGCGGCGGCCCCCGCCGGGGCGCCCGCATGGATGCTCGGGACGGCGCTCATGGCCGCGCCTCCAGGCCCAGCCGCCGGCGCAACCACGGCCAGATGCCGGCCGGGCGCAGCGCCACGATCACCAGCAGCGCGACGCCGTAGAACCACAGCTTGATCCCGTCCACGCCCAGCCCCTCGGTCGCGACCGTCAGCCCCTCGCCCAGGATATGCAGCAGGAAGGCGCCGAGGATCGGGCCGAACAGCGTGCCCAGGCCGCCGACGATCGGGGCGAGGATCATCTCGATCGAGCGGTGCATCGCGAAGGTCGTCTCGGGGTAGAGGTTGTTGTAGTAGAAGGCGAACACGGCCCCGCCGACCGCCGTCATCGCCGAGGACACCGCGATCGCCGCCATGCGGTAGCGGAAGACGTCGATGCCCAGCGCCGCGGCCGCGTCGGGGTCCTCGCGGATCGCCTGCCAGTAGAAGCCGACGCGCCGGCGCAGCAGCGCGTGGCACAGCGCCAGCGCCCCCAGGGTCATGGCCACCAGCACGTAGTAGAACATCGTCGACGAGCCGCGCAGGTACAGCAGGTCGTTGTCGGCCCGGTTCGTCACCGGCAGGAACAGCCCACCCGAGCCGCCTACCCAATCGAAATGGTCGAACAGGATGCGCGTGAACTCCGCGAACGAGATCGTCAGAAGCGCGAAGTAGACGCCCTTGACCCCGAACCGGAAGCTGAGCGTGCCGATCAACGCCCCGGCGGCGGCCGCGACCGCCGCCCCCGCGGCCATGCCGAGCCAGGGCGGCAGGCCCCAGTGCACGAACAGGGCGGACGCCGTGTAGGCGCCCAGGCCGAAATACAGCGCATGCCCCAGCGACAGCAGGCCGGCGAAGCCCATCATCACGTTCCAGGCCTGGCCGAGATAGGCCGCCATCAGGATCACGACCATCAGCGAGATCAGGAAGTCGCCCGCGACCGACGGCAGCGCCAGCAGCGCCGCCACCAGCAGGCCGAGCGCCACGGCGGCGCGCGGCGTCAGGCCCCAGATCCCGCTCTGGCGCGAACGGATCGCGCCGACGGCTTCGGTCGTCATTGCCGGGCTCCCATCAGGCCCTGCGGCCGCAGCAGCAGGACCAGTATCAGCAGGCCGAAGCTGAACATGCTCTTGAGCGACGGCGCGATCAGGAAGCCGGACAGCGCCTCCGACAGCCCGACCAGCACGCCGCCGAGCAGCGCGCCCCAGAAGCTTCCCAGCCCGCCCAGGATCACGATGATGAAGGCGAGCAGCGTGTAGTCCGCCGCGAGATAGGGATGGACGTCGACCAGCAGCACCATCAGGCTGCCGGCCGCGCCGACGCAGGCGGCGCCGATGCCGAAGGTGACGGCGTAGAGCTTGAGCACGTCGAGCCCGATCACCTGCGCGCCGACCTGGTTGTCCGCGCAGGCCCGGATCGCCTTGCCGAGATGCGTGAAGCGGAAGAACGCCCACAGCGCGAGCGCCAGGAGGACGGCCCCGCTCGCCGCATAGACCCTGACCTTGTCCAGCAGCACCGGCCCGACCTCGAAGCTGTCGAAGGCGTAGTCCAGCGGCACGCCGCGGGCATCGGGGCCGAACAGCATCAGGTTGCTGCTGGTGAGGACCAGGCCGAGCGCCAGCAGCAGCAGGAACTGGATGTGGTCCGGCATCGCGACGTAGCGGTTGATCAGCCCGCGCTGCAGCCCGTAGCCGGCCACGAACAGGGCGCCGGCGACGATCGGCAGCGACAGCATCGGGTCCAGCCCGAAGGCGCCGTGCAGCAGGAAGGCGCCGAACATGCCGATGACCATCATCTCGCCATGGGCGAAGTTGACGACCCGCAGCACGCCGAAGATCACCGACAGGCCGAGCGCCATGAGGCCGTACACGGCGCCGGTCAGGCAGCCCGCGACGAGGATGTTGAGATAGATCGAGAGCATGGGTCCACCCGCTCGCCCGCAGGGACCCGGGGCCGGCGCCGCGCGCGCCGGCCCCGGGGAACGCCCGGCCTCAGCCCCGGCTGCCCCAGCCCGGCATCGGGAACACCGGTTCCATCGTCGCGTTGGGCGCCGGCAGCACCACCTCCGGCCGGCCGTCGCGGTTCTGGATCGCGGCCGACTTGATGTTGAGGTTCTGCCCCTTCTCGTCGAAGCTGATCGGCCCGCCCAGCATGACGCGGTTCGACAGGTTGGTCGCGCGCAGCGCCTCGGTCAGCGCCTGCGGATCGGTCGAGCCCGCCCGCTTCGCGGCGTCCGCCGCGACCAGCACCGCCTCGAAGGTGAAGCCGACGTTGAGCTCGTAGGTCTCTTCCGGATGCGCCGCCTCGAACGCGGACTGGAGGACGCCGTTCAGCTCCTGCTTGGGGTCGAACCACGCGACGTTGGTGATGCAGTAGTCGGCGTTCTTGCCCAGCGTCTTGAAGAACTGCTTCTCGTACATGCCCGGGCTGCCGGGGCTGATGATGCCCATCGGCTCGTAGCGCTGCTTCACCATCTCGCGGACCATCAGGATCGCGTCGTTCAGGCGGGTCACGACGAGATGCAGGTCGGCACCCGCGGCCTTGGCCTTCGCGACCTCGACCGACAGGTCGCGCGCCTTCGGGTCGTAGGCGATCGTCTCGACGATCTCGAACGGCAGGCCGATCTTGGGGGCGAGCGCGTTGATCCCGCCCAGCATCGACTGGCCGAAGCTGTCGTTGACGTGCATCAGCACGGCCGTCTTCGGCGTGGCGCCGGTCGCCTGGAACAGGTCGTTCAGCAGCGACAGCCCGCCCATGCCGAGCATGGCGCTGGTGGGGAAGTTGCGGAAGACGTAGCGGTAGCCCTGCTCGGTGATCTTCGGGTCGGCCGCGATGTTGACGACGAAGGGCACGCCGCGCTGCTCGGCGACCTGGGCCACCGCCGCCGTGGTCGCGCTGTCGAAGCAGCCCATCAGGACGTGGGCGCCCTCGCGGATCAGCTTCTCCGCCTGGGTGCGGCCGACGTCCGGGCTCGACTCCGTGTCGGCGTTCATCAGCTCGACCGCGTAGCCGAGATCGGCCAGGATCGGCACCGAAATGTCGGCGCCGCGCTGGCAGGCCTGCCCGATCAGCGCCAGATGGCCCGAGCGCGGCAGCAGCACGCCGACCTTCACCGGGTCAGCCGCCCGGGCGAAGCGCAGCGGGCTGGAGGCGGCGAGCGCGAAGCCGCCCGCGGCGAGCGTCCAGCGGCCGAGGTCGCGCCGCGACGGACCGGTCGGGCGCATGGTTCGAGTGTCGTCGGTCATGGCATTTCCCCCTGTGGTTCCCGGTCGTCGGCGTCGCCGCCGCTCCCGTTGTCTATGCGTCGTCCAGGTACGTCGATCATCACATGGGCGACCGGCCCCGCGCCACGGTCACATGCCGTCCGCGCGCGGCCCCGCTCCAACCTTTCCCGCCTTCTTGCCCAGGAAGTCCTCCAGGCGCTCCCGCGCGTCGCCGCCGGTCTGGACCAGCGCCGCGACGAGCGATTCCGTGAACAGCCCGTCGGCCATCGACATGTCCTCGATGCGGCTGATGGCGTTCAGGATCGCGTAGTTGGACAGCGGCGCGTTGGCCGCGACGCGCCCGGCCAGCTCCAGCGCCTTGTCGAGGGCGCGGCCCGGCTCC
Organism: Arenibaculum sp.; assembly: GCF_035998295.1. Classification (NCBI taxonomy): domain Bacteria; kingdom Pseudomonadati; phylum Pseudomonadota; class Alphaproteobacteria; order Rhodospirillales; family Azospirillaceae; genus Arenibaculum; species Arenibaculum sp. The sequence goes on from NZ_DASYHS010000145.1 coordinate 50,441, forward strand.
TCCAGGTAATGCGACAGCCCCAGCCGCAGCCCGTCCTCGGCGCCGTAGGCGCGGCCGGTGAGCATCATCTCCACCATCCGGCCGGCGCCGATCACACGGGCGACGCGCACCGTCGCCCCGCCGCCGACGAAGATCCCGCGCTGGCCTTCGGGCAGCGCGTAGAAGGCGGTCCGGTCGGCGACGCGCACATGGGTCGCCGCCGCCAGTTCCAGGCCGCCGCCGATCACGGCGCCGTGCAGGGCCGATATCACCGGAAGCCCGCCGAACTGGACGGCCTGGAACACCCGGTGCCAGGCCTGGGAATGCGCCATCACCGCGACCGCGTCCCGGTCCCGATGCTCCGACAGGTCGAGCCCGGCGCAGAAATGGTCGCCCGCGCCGTGCAGCACCGCGACGCGCACCCCGGGCGGGGGGGCACGGAAGAACCGCTCGATGGAGCCGATCAGCGCGTCGTTGACCGCGTTGCGCTTCTCCGGGCGGTCCAGGCGCAGGACGGCGACCGCCTCCCTGACCTCGACCGAGAGATGCGGAAGACCGTCCATGCCTCAGCCCTCCCCTTCGAAAAGCCGGACCACCTCCGTCGGGATCGGGACGGCGCGGATGCCTCCCGGACGGCTCGGGTCCTGCGCCGCCCAGACGCGGGTCTCCCACCCCTCGACGGCGAGCATGCCGGCCTTCAGCAGCCGGTGGTGGACCTTGAAGCTGCTGCGGCCCCATTCGACGATCGCGGCCTCGCAGTCGAGGACGTCGCCATAGGCGGACGCGACGCCGAAGCTGGCCCGCGCGTCGACGAGCGGCGTGCCGATGACGCCGTAGCGCCGCCGGATGGCATCCATGCCGAGCCCGAGGTTCCTGAGCAGCGCATGGGTGGAGCCGTCGAACCAGTTGAAGTAATTGGGATAGTAGACGATCTCAGCGCCGTCGCAGTCGCCCCACGCAACTTGGATCGTCCGCCGATGGGTCCGCATCCCGCCCCCTGTCCCTCACGCGAAGGAGCATGCCGCGGTTTCGTTCACCCGTCAAATTGTTCTATCGATGAACAATCGGCGCAGCCGGCCGGCCCGGTTCAGCCGCCCATCATCTTGCGCAGCAGGGCCAGCAGGGTCTCGTGCTCCGCCGGGGTCAGCGCCGCGGTCACGCGGGCCTCGTGCTCGCGGACGAGCCGCTCCAGGTCGCGCAGCACCGCCGTTCCCGTGGCCGTCAGGTGCAGCGCACGCGAGCGCCGGTCGCTGGCCGACGGCACCCGGATCGCGAGACCGAGTTCCTCCAGGTGGTCGATCAGCGGCACCATCGCCGAGCGCTCGATGGCGAGCGCGTTGGCGAGCACGGTCTGGATCACGCCGGGATTGGCCCCGATCACGACCAGCGCCGAGAACTGGGCCGGCGTGATCCCGGTCCCGGCGAAGCCGCGCAGGAAGTCCTGCCAGATCGCGAGCTGCGCGCGTCGCACGAGGTAGCCGCTCAGCTCGGTCAGCATGCCGAGGTCGAGCTCGCCCGGCTGGACCGCCTCATCCGCCTTGCCCACGCCGCGCCGGCCCTTCCTGCGCCCGCCCGCGGTCCCCTTGCCCGCGGCCCCGGCCTTGCCTGCAATCGCGTCAGACATGGTCTTCTCCCGGTCCATGTTCCGGAGAAGACGGGATCGGCCGGACCTCCGCAACCGAAATCGGCCCCGGCGCGGTGGTCGCCGGCCCCAGCGGCCACCCTTCCGGCCACTCCTCCGGCGGCCTGCCGGCGTCGATGCCGAGGGCGGCGAGCGCCGCGCCGAGTGCAGCCGGCACCGGCGCCACCGCGACCAGCGGCGCCCCGTCCGGGTCGAGGGGAACGCGGATCGCGCGGGCGTGGAGGTGCAGCGGGCACGGGGCGGGCCGTATCGGGCCGTAGATGGGGTCGCCGAGGATCGGCGTGCCAAGCGCGGCGCAGTGGGCGCGAAGCTGGTGGGTGCGCCCGGTCTCGGGCCGCAGCTCCAGCCAGGCCAGGCGGTCGGACCGCGCCAGCACCCGGTACTCGGTGACCGCGGACCGGCCCGCCGCGTCCACGACCATGCGCGCGCCGGTCTCGCCCGCGACCTTCAGCAGCGGCAGGTCGATGCGTCCCGCCGGCTGCGCCGGGACGCCCGCGACCGCCGCCCAGTAGACCTTGTCGACCTTGCGCAGCCGGAACAGCCGGCCGAGCGACACGACCGCGGCCTCGGTGCGGCCCAGGACGAGGCATCCGCTCGTGTCCTTGTCCAACCGGTGGACGAGCCGAGGCGGCCCGCCCGGGCCGAAATCGAGCATCGCGAGCAGTTCTTCCAGGTGCTGCTGGACCTTGGCCCCGGCATGGACCGGCAGGCCTCCTGGCTTGTCCAGGACGACCACGTCGGCGTCGGCATGCAGGATGCGGGCGAGAATGTCCTCGGGCGCCAGCGCCATCACGCCGCCATGCCGGCATCGGCCGGCACCACGGGCACGACGATCACGAACCGGGTGCCGCGGCCGGGCCGCTCGACCCGGAACTCGCCGCCGAGCTGGCGCACGAACATCAGCACGAGCCTCATGCCGATCGTGCCCGGCGTCGAGGCGTCGAAGTCCGCGGGCACGCCGCGGCCGTCGTCCTCGACCTCGAGGCGCACCCGGTCCCCCGCGAGCGAGACGCGGACGTTGACCGAGCCTTCCTCGCCGGGGCCGAAGGCGTGCTTGAAGGCGTTGGTCAGCAGCTCGTTCACGACTAGCGCGAACGGGACGAGGCTGTCGGCCGGCAGCCACGCGTCCCCCGCGCCGACGTCGCACCGGATCGTTCCGGCCGGCCTGCCGTGGACCGCCGCGACGTGGCGGCACAGCAGCTCGACCTGGTTGGCGATGCCGGCGCGCGACAGGTCCTCGTCCTGGTAGAGGGCCTGGTGGACCATGGCGACCGCCTGGATGCGGCCGACGGCGTCGTCGAACTCGCGCCGGGCCCTGCCGTCCTCGAGGCGGCGCGCCTGGATGCTCAGCAGGCTGGACACGGTCTGCAGGCTGTTCTTGACGCGGTGGTGTATCTCACGGAGCAGCGCTTCCCGCTGCTCGAACGCCGTCCGCAGCTCCGTCTCCATCCGCTTGCGGCCGGTGATGTCGACCGTCGTGCCGACGACGCGCGCGGGCCGCCCGGCGCCGTCCCGCGCGATCCAGCCGCGGTCCCACACGTCGACCCAGCGGCCGTCACGGTGGCGCACCCGGTACTCGAACGCGTAGTGGTCGCCCTCGCCGCCCAGCACGCCCTCCATCGCCGTCTGGACCCGCTCCAGGTCGTCGGGATGGATGCGCCCGAGCCAATCGTCCCGCGTCGCGGGCACTTCGTCCGGCGAGAACCCGATGACGTCCGCCAGCCCCTCGGAGCGGAAGGACTCGTCCGTGCGCGGGTTCCAGTCGTAGACCATGCCGATGGCCGCCCTGGCCGCGAGGCGGAAACGCTCCTCGCTTTCCTTCAGCGCCGCCTCCGCGCGTTTCTGCCGGGTGACGTCGAACACCACGCCCACGAACCGGCGCGGGATGCCGTCCACGGTCCGCTCGATCTCGCCGCGGCATGCGAGCCAGCGCACGTCCCCCGCCGGCCGGACGATGCGGAACTCGCTGTCGAGCGGCCGTTCGCCCCTGGCGGCGGCGACCATCTGGGCGCCGACGGCGCCGCGGTCGTCGGGATGGACCATCGCGAGCAGCGCCGCCGGCGACGGCACCGCCCCGTCGGCCGGCAGGCCGACCAGCCGGAACAGGCTCGGCGACCAGGCCATGCTGCCGTCGGCGAGATGCCATTCCCAATCGCCCACGTCGCCCGCGTTCTGCGCCCGCCTCAGCCGGGCTTCGCTCGCGTGCTGGGCGGCCGTCGCCTGCGCCAGCGCGCGGACGGCCCGGCGCAGCAGCTCGATCGGGAGGCAGCCGATGCCGACCGCGATCAGGAAGGCGGTCGGGCTCCACAGCTCGCTCGCACCCGCCGAGAAGAACGGGGGAACGAAGAAATAGGCGCCGGCGGCACAGGCCAGGACGGCGGCGAATGCCGCCGGGCCGACACCCCCGAGGAAGCAGGTCAGGATGACCGCCGGGAACAGCGTGACGAAGGGACTGCCCGCCTCGGCCGGCGCGAGCAGCAGCCGCATCGCGACGGCGAGCGCGACCAGCGCCGCGGCCGCGCCGTAGGCGCGCGCCGGATGCTCGAACACGCTCAGCCGCTCGAAGACCCTCGCGACGCGAATCATCTTCGGCGCCGCTCTCGGCGCGGGTGGTCCATGGCCGCACTCCTCCGGACGTGCATCGAAGTGTACATCACGCCACCATTCCGACAAGAAGACTGGACATGCCATCGTGTCCGCAACTCCGGCCGGCGCGCGCCGTTATTCCGGCATGTACCGACGAAGGGCGGGCCGGATGGGTGCGATCGTTCCAGTTGCCGTGGCCTTGTTGCTCTCCGCCGCATCCGCGGCGGCCGCGGCGCCCTCTCCCGGCTGCGGGCGCGCGCCGCCCGCGGCACCGCCCGACGCGCTCTCCGTCGAGGGGGCTTCGCGCCCGCTGATCGTCGACCTTCCCGAAGGCTACGATGCCGACCGGCCGCACCGCCTCGTCGTGGCCTTCCACGGGCGCACCAGCCCGCCGGCCCGGGTCCGGCGCTACTACGACCTCGACCAGGCGGAGGGCGGCCGGACCATCTTCGTCTACCCCGAGGCCCGCCGCCAGGCGGACGGCACCTATATCTGGCGCATGCCCGAGGACCTCGTGCTGTTCGAGACGATCCTCGAGCGGTTCGGCGATCTCTACTGCATCGCCGGGGACGAGGTCTTCGCCGTCGGCCATTCGCTGGGCGCGACCTTCGTCAACAGCCTCGCCTGCGCGCGCGGGGACCTGCTGCGGGGCGTCGGCACCGTGGCCGGCGGCATCGCTCCCGAGGATTGCACCGGAAGCGTCGCCGCGATGCTGCTGCACCATCCCGAGGACGAACTGGTGCCGATCGATCTCGGCCGCGCGGCGCGGGACCTCCTGGTCGCGCAGAACGACCTGCCCGAGCGGCCGCGGCCAGCCGATCCCCGGGTCTTCAACTGCCGGCGCTACGGGTCCGCGGACGCCGACAACCCGGTCCTCTGGTGCCCGCACGACCAGGCCGAGACCGGGGCCGGCCGCTACTACCCCCACCAGTGGCCCGCCGGGACCGGCGAGGCGTTCATGGAATTCTTCGCGACCCTCGACTAGAGTGCTTCCGGTTCATCCGGAAGCACTCTGGGGCGCGACCGCGCCCCCGCCCCGCCCCGCCAGGGGCGAAAGCAAAGCCGCGGATGCGGCGCCGGCGTTTGAGGAACACGAAATCCCGGAGTGCTTCCGGTTCATCCGGAAGCACTCCGGGGCGCGACCGCGCCCCCGCCCCGTCAGGGGCGAAAGCAAAGCCGCGGAGGCGGCGCCGGCGTTTGAGGAACACGAAATCCCAGAGCGTTTCCGGTTCGTCCGGAAATGCTCTAAGGTCCGGCACCCGCCCCCCGGATCGACGCGATGCCGATGCCCACCCTCTCCCAGGCCGCCCTGTCCGTACTGGCCGCCGACGACCCCGCGGAAAAGGTGCGGCTCACCCGCGCGCACGCCGCCGCCTGGACGGCCGGCGCGATCACCGATCCCGGCGCCGATCCCGGCGCGGCGTCGCCGCCCGACCGGCCCGCCCGCCCGGCCCGACCCGAACTCCGCCCCACCCGCGAGATGCCGCCCCGCCGCAAGGCCGGCAGCCTGGCCGGGCGCGTGGCGCTGCTGCACGCGCTCGCCCATATCGAGCTCAACGCCATCGACCTCGCCTGGGACATCGTCGCCCGCTTCCGCAGCGCGCGCGAGGGCGGCGAGCCGCTGCCCCGCGCGTTTTGCGACGACTGGGTGCGCGTCGCCGACGAGGAGGCGACGCATTTCGAGCTGCTGTCGCGCCGGCTGTTGGAACTGGGCAGCGGCTACGGCGCGCTGCCGGCCCATGATGGGCTGTGGCAGGCCTCGCGCGACACCGCCCACGACCTCGCGGCCCGGCTCGCGATCGTGCCCCTCGTGCTGGAGGCGCGCGGGCTCGATGTCACGCCGGCGATGATCGCCAATCTCCGCCGCTTCGGCGACGATGCCAGCGCCGCCATCCTCCAGCGCATCCACGACGACGAGATCGGCCACGTCGCCGCGGGCCGGCGCTGGTTCGACTGGGTCTGCGCGCGGCGCGCGATGGAGCCGGCCGCCGCCTGGCGCATGCTGGTGGAGCGCCATTTCAAGGGCGGCCTGAAACCGCCGTTCAACGCCGACAGCCGCGCGAAGGCCGGCCTGCCACCGGACTTCTACGAGCCGGCAACCTGAAAACCGGGCCCGGACGCCCTCACCCCGCCGCGGGGTTCGCCAGGACGTACAGGCACGCGGCCGTTTCCGGCCACGGCCGCCGTTCGAACCCCGCCTTCAGCAGAATGCGGCGCGAGGCGACGTTGGCGTCGTGGACGGTGGCGCGGATCTCCGGGAGGTTCAGCGTCTCGAAAGCGTAGCGCACCAGGCCGCCCACGATCTCCGACCCCAGGCCCCGGCCCCAGGCGGGGGTCTCGAACCCGTAGATGATCTCCTCGGGCCCGCCCTCCGGCCGTGCGAAGCCGGCCCAGCCGACGAAGCGTCCGCTCCCGCGGTCCGTCAGGGCGCCGGTGCCGTAGCCGAACTTCGCCACGTTGGCGCGCGAGCGGGCGATCCAGAGGGCGCAGATATCGCGGTCGAGCGGCCGGCCGTCGTCGGTATGGCGCACGACCTCCGGATCGCCGGCGACGCGGGCGAGGTCATCCAGGTCCTGTGGCGCGAACGGGCGGAAGACCAGCCGCGGCGTGCGGAAGAACTCCGCGGCCGGCGGGCGCCGATCGGGTCGCGGACCGGACACCTAGGCCGGCGCGCCGCGATCGCCGGCGGCGACCGTGAGCATGCCGCCGATGATCGCCGCCGCCCCGACCATCCCCAGCCCCGACAGCATCTCGCCGAACAGCAGGAAGGCGAAGAAGGCCGAGAACAGCGGCTCGCTGGTCTCGATCACCTGCACGCGGTGGGCGTCCACCAGCCGCACCGCCAGCGTCGTGCAGAAGAACCCCCCGAACGACGGCAGCAGCACCAGCGCCGCCAGCACCAGCAGCGCGCCCGAATCGGGGATCACGCGGCTCTCGATCAGGAACGGCACCGCGAGGTAGAGCGTCCCGAACAGGAAGAACCACCACAGCGGCTCCAGCCCGGACGGCAGCCGGAAGTACTTCCAGAAGAAGATGAACAGCCAGTAGCCCGTGCCGGCGATCAGCGCGAAGATCACGCCGCGGAAATCGGCTTCCAGCGGCAGGTCGTGTCCCATCAGGATCAGGAACGCGCCCACGAAGACCATCGCGATCCCGAAGCCCTTCACGGCGTTCATGCTCTCCTTCAGCACGACGACGCTGAGCAGGATCGTGACCACGCCGCCCGCGAACACCAGCATCGCCACGATCGGCACCGGCGCCAGCGCGAAGGCCATCGTCTCGAAATGGTAGAGGGTGAACACGCCGAGGAAGCTGCACAGCGCGATCGGCGGCAGGTCGGGGCGCAGCGCAACGGTTCGGGCGCGCCGCGCCGGGCTGGCGACGATCAGCAGCGTCAGCAGCGCGAACGCCCCGAAGCAGCGCCAGAACGCGACCGCATGGGAGTCCATCGCCAGCTCGAAGCCGAGGCGCGACAGCACGCCGACCGTGCCGTTGAACATGGCGGCGGCGAGCGCTGCGAGCGTGCCGACCAGGACCGGACGCACGAACGGTGCGGGAAGTGTGGCTTTCATCAACCGTTCCGGCGTGAGCGATACTCGGTGCAGGCCCGGCCGAACGCGGCCAGGATCGTCTGCGACAGCTCATCGGTAACATAATGCCACTCGACGTGCCACTGCACTGCAAGGCAGAAGCTGGGATGGTCCTCCAGGCCGACCGCCTCGATCAGGCCGTCCGGCGCGCGCGCCTCGACCGTCAGGCAGGCCGCCAGCCCGTCGATGCCCTGCCGGTGGAGCGAGTTGACCCGCAGCTCCCGCCGCCCGGTCAGCGCGTGCAGCAGGCCGCCCTCCGCGGTCTCGACGGGATGCGCCTCCAGGTATTGCTCGTCCCGCGGCAGGCGCGTGTCCTCCCAGTGGACGAGGCCGTTCCGCCCGCCGAGGTCCCCGCCGAGATCCCCGCCGAGATCCTGGTGCAGCGTGCCCCCGAAGGCGACGTTCAGCTCCTGCAGGCCGCGGCAGATGCCGAGGAACGGCAGGCCCAGCGCCCGCATGCGCAGCAGCGCCGCCATGGCCACCGCGTCGCGCTTGGGATCGACCAGCAGGTCGGCCTTCTCCTTGGGGCGGCCGTAGAGCTCCGGCTGGACGTTCGTCTCGGCCCCCGTCAGCACCAGGCCGTCCAGGCGCGGCAGCAGCGCGTCCAGGTCGGGCGCGTGCACCTCCACCGGGATCAGCAGGGGTGCCGCCCCGGCGCCGTCGCGCACCGCCTCGCAGTAGCGCGCGCGGATGCGGCTCAGCGAGACGCCGTCGGTCAGTTCGGTGTCGCAGATCAGGCCGACGACCGGGCGGCCGGCGGCGTCGATGCCGGTCATGCGCGCCTCAGGCCGCGCCCAGGGCGCGTTCGAGGTCGCCGAGGATGTCGCCGATGTGCTCCAGCCCGACCGACAGACGGATCGTCCCGTCCTTGACGCCGGCCGCCAGCCGCGCCTCGCGCGGGACCGAGGCATGCGTCGTGGAGGCGGGATGCGTCGCCAGCGTGCGCGCATCGCCGATGTTGGAGACGTGGTAGATAAGCTGCAGGCTCTGGATGAAGCGCTTGCCGGCCTCGATCCCGCCCGCGATCTCGAACTGGACCATCGGACCGCCGTAGCCGCCCATGTTCTCGCGCGCGAGCGCCGTCATGCGGGCGTCGCCCATCGTCGGGTAGGTGACGTCCAGGACCTTGGCGTGGCCCGAAAGCATCTCCGCGACCTGCCGGGCGTTCTCGCAGTGGCGCGGCATGCGCAGCGGCAGCGTCTCCAGCCCCTGGAGGAACAGGAACGCGCTGAAGGCCGAGGCGCACGCCCCGAAGTCCCGCTGGAGCGTGTTGCGCATCTTCAGCAGATAGGGGCTGCGCCCGTACGCGCCGTCGAGGCCCTTCACCGCTTCGAGCCACAGGATGTTGCCGTGCGCCTCGTCGGGCTGGGTCATCAGCGGGAAGCGCTCGGCGTGGCGGTGCCAGTCGAAGGTGCCCTTGTCGATGACGACGCCGCCGACCGCGGTGCCGTGCCCGCAGATGTACTTCGTCACCGAATGCACGATGATGTCCGCGCCCAGGTCGAAGGGGCGCGAGATGTAGGGCGTCATCGTGTTGTCGATCACCAGCGGCACGCCGATCTCGCGGGCGATCGCCCCCACCTCGCGGATCGGGAACGGCACCAGCATCGGGTTGGGCAGCGCCTCGCCGAAATAGCAGCGCGTGCGCTCGTCAGTCGCCGCCCGGAACGCCTCGGGATCGGTTGGATCGACGAAGCGCGTCTCGACGCCCAGGCGTGCGAAGGTGCGCGCCAGCAGGTTCCAGGTACCGCCGTAGAGCTGGCTGGAGCTGATGATGTTGTCGCCGGACTTCGCCAGGTTGAGGATCGCGAGCGTGATCGCCGCCTGGCCCGACGAGGTCAGCAGCGCGCCCGCACCCCCCTCGAAGGCCGCGATGCGCTCCTCGAAGACGTCGCAGGTCGGGTTCATCAGGCGCGAATAGGTGCGCCCGCTGGTCCTGAGGTCGAACACGTCCGAGGCGTAGTCGATGCTCGGGAAGAAATAGGCGTTCGACTGGTAGATCGGGACCGTGGTCACGTAGGTCGTGGGGTCGTAGCGGAACCCCGTGTGCAGCACGACCGTCTCGGGGTGGAGCCCTTCCCCGGGACTGGCGGCGGCCGGATCGATGCGGGCGGGCATCTCGTTCATCGGTCACATCCTTCCTGATGCTGCATCATGCGGAGGCGGGGGCGGAGGCAGGGGTGGAGGCGGTCTGTTCCCTGCCGGCCAGCCGCTCGCCGTTCTGGGCGAGGATCAGGGACAGGATCGACGGCTCCCCGGCCGGGCCCTTCTGGAACAGGCCGCCCGTCTCCGCGCAGTGACGCGCGTAGTCCGGGTCGGCCATCCGGATCTCGTGCGCCTTCGGCAGCAGCCAGAACGGCGTCCTGGGGTCGAGATGGTGGTCCAGGTGGTGGTGGTCGTTGTTGATCCCGGTCAGCCACTTCTCGACGTGGCGGCTCTTGCGGTTGCGGGCCATGAACAGGTCCGTCCCGCGCCCGACGGTGCAAGAGCAGTGCTCGGACAGCTCGATGAACCATCCCAGGATGTGGAACGAGGTCAGGTAGGGCACGACCCAGAACAGCACCAGCTCGAGCAGCAGCCCCGACCAGGCGCAGACGCCGATCACGGTGCTCCAGAACACGACGAACCCGATGCTGTCGAAGCGGTTGCGCCACGTCGTCGGCCGGGCCGACGCCGGCTTGCCGGCCGCCTCTTCGCCGGCGCGGCCGGTCAGGCGCAGCATCAGGTACCGGTAGCGGTTGCGCACGAGGTACTTCATGTACGCCCAGGTCTTCGAGCCCAGGATCGGCAGCACCACCGTGCGCCAGATGTAGCGGCGCGGCGTCATCGGCGTGAAGACGCCCTCGTCCACGAAGAAGGCCAGGTCGGGATCGGTGTCGACCCGCCCCAGATAGGGATGGTGGGTCTGGACGTGGGATATCCGGTAGGCGAAGTGGCGCTGGAAGATCGCCCAGGCGGTCGGGAACGTCCCCAGGACGAAGTTCAGGGCCCGGTTCTCGGCGAGCACGCCATGCGCCGAATCGTGCAGGATCGTCGACAGCGCGCGCTGATGCGCGCCGATCATCAGGACGCTGACCGGATACGCCCACCAGCCCAGGAGATAGGGCAGCGCGATGAAGCAAGCGATGACGGCGTAGTCCTTCACCAGATAGGCGATGCCGTGCCAGTTGTCGGGCTTCAGGGCCTTGATCGCCGCCCGGATCTCCTTCGAGAAGGGATGGACCCGGTAGCGCTCGCCGGCAGGCAGGCCGACCCGACCGATGGACGAGACTGCGCTCATGTCGTTCTTCCCGTTGATGCTTCGCCCCTCCGCGACAGGCCCTCCGCTACGGGCGCGCCGGAGCCTCCAGGCTGCGTCGTCCGGCATCCCCGGATCGGGAACGCGCCGAAATCCCGGCGTTTCCGCCTCGCCTGACGCCGCGCTGGATATAATAGAACTCCCCACAAGTCAACATCCAGCGGCTTTTCCATTGCAACGGCGCAGGCCGAATACACACGAATTCATGCCGCTACTGTGGATTTTACCCTTAGAATTTTTACTGAATGCGTTTGAATTCAGACGGGCATACCGGCCGTCGGACGCGGAAATTAAGGCGTTGCGGCCACAATTTGGTCACAGGCTAGGACAAAAAGTGTCCTTAATTACGGATTAACTATTTCGGGTCAGCTCTAAGGGATGAACACCTTGGAGTTAGCAATGTCGTATAGCGCAATCGAGATCACCTCCCTGGCCCGTGGCATCGTTCCTTATGTCGATGCCAAGCCGATCAAGTATCTCTGGGTTTCGCCGTCCGGCAGCGATGGAAACAGCGGGTCCGAATCCTCTCCCTTCAAGTCCATCTCGGCAGCCGTGAAGGCCGCGGGACCCGGCACGGCCGTCATGGTCAAGTCCGGCACCTACAACGAGAACGTGAACCTCGACGGCAAGAGCGGCACGGCCGACAAGCCGATCTGGGTGGTCTCCGCCGACGGCCCGGGCAAGGCCAAGGTCGTCGCCGCGACGAGCAGCAAGCCGGTCTTCCACGCCTATGGCGAAGACAACCTCGTCATCAAGGGCTTCGAGATGGTCGGCGGCACCGAAGGGGTGAAGCTCACCCAGGGCGGTCACGACCTGTCCAACATGACGACCAACGTCGTCATCCAGGACAACATCATCCACGGCCAGTCGATCGACGGCATCAAGACCTCCCAGAGCGTCAACTTCGTCATCGCCGGCAACACGGTGTACGACGTCCAGACGCAGGAGGGGATCGACAACGTCTACATGCGCAACAGCATCATCGCCAACAACGAGGTCTACGACGTCCGCGGGCTGTCGGGGATCGTGGTGAAGGGCGGTTCGCAGAACGTCAAAGTCCTGGACAACTACGTCCACAACGTCCCCGACGGCATCCTGGTCGGCGGCTGGTCGACGGGACAGGGCTCCACCTTCCCGAGCGGCATCACCTACGAAGCCAGGAACGTCCTGGTCGAAGGCAACTGGGTCACGAACGTCGCCAAGCATGCCGTCAACGTATATGGCGGCATCGACAGCAAGGTCGCGTCCAACCTGCTTCAGCCCAACAGCAACTATTACGCGGTCGTGAACGTCGGCACCGACAATAACGGCTACGTGTCCAAGAACATGCAGTTCGTGGACAACATCGTGCAGAAGGACAACTGGCTGGCCGCCCAGCCCGGCTCGGTGAGCGTCAACACCGGCAACGTGAAGACGGGCGCCTTCGACACGTCCTTGACCGGCCCGAACGGCGTGGAGGTGCCGACGGCCCCCGCTCCGACCCCCGTCCCTCCGGCTCCGGTCCCCGACCCGGTCCAGAAGGACCCCGCTCCCGCGCCGCCGGCCGAGGCGCCGCCGCCGGGTGACCTGGTCGGGACCTGGAAGACGAGCGCCGCGCCGACGAAGAGCTTCGTGACCGGCACCGGCTCGCAGACCCTCAACGGCACCACCGGCCACGACTTCCTCAACGGCGGCTCGGGCATCGACCGCATGGTCGGCGGCAAGGGCGACGACACCTACGTCGTCGGCTCCGCCCTCGACGTCGTCGCCGAGAGGGCCGGCGAGGGCACCGACACCGTCCTGCTGTGGGACCGGTCCTTCGTCATGCCCGCCAATGTCGAGAACCTGGTGATCCGGACCGGGGACGGCGCCACGGTCACCGACAACGGCATGAACAACATGCTGACCGGCGGCGCCGGGAAGGACGTGTTCGCGTTCGCCGCCAATCACGGCAACGACCTGATCAAGGGCTTCCAGGTCGGCAAGGACCTCATCCGCCTCGACCCCTCGATCAAGGCGTCCGGCCTGAAGCTCGGCAAGAACGCTGCCGGCGACCTCGTCCTGGAGGATGCGGGCGGCTCGATCACCTTCTCCGGCGTCGATGCGAAGACCTCGCTCGGCACCCTGCTGGGCTCGTCGACGGTTCCGACGCCGGCCCCCGCGCCGGCTCCGGCCCCGGTTCCCCAGCAGCCCGCGAACCCGCCGGCATCGACCGTGCCCGTCGCCGACGCGGGCGCCTGGAAGACGAGCGCCGCGCCGACGAAGAGCTTCGTGACCGGCACCGGCTCGCAGACCCTCAACGGCACCACCGGCCATGACTTCCTCAACGGCGGCTCGGGCCTCGACCGCATGGTCGGCGGCAAGGGCGACGACACCTACGTCGTCGGCTCCGCCCTCGACGCCGTCGTCGAGAGGGCCGGCGAGGGCACCGACACCGTCCTGCTGTGGGACCGGTCCTTCGTCATGCCCGCCAATGTCGAGAACCTGACGATCCGGACCGCCGACGGCGCGACGGTCACCGACAACGGCATGGACAACATCCTGGTCGGCGGCGCCGGACGGGACGTGTTCGCCTTCACGGCGAATCATGGCGACGACCTGGTCAAGGGCTTCCAGGTCGGCAGGGACGCGCTGCGCTTCGACGCCTCGGTGAAGACCTCCGACTTCACCGTCGCCCGGAACGGCAACGGCGACATGGTGCTCCAGCACGACGACATGTCGGTCACCCTTACGGGCGTGTCGCACACTACCCCTGTAGCGGATCTGTTCTAACCGCCAGGGCGGGCGCGGGGCCCATCCGGTTGGGCCCCGCATCCGGCTGGAATCGCGAAGCTTCCTGAAAGCGTCGTCGAGGAAACTTCCGGCATGGCCGGCGCCCACGAATTGCCGCGGGGTGCATCGACATTCCCCATCGCGCCATCACGACTTACCGCCCCGAGCGCCCTCCGATGCGGTGAAGCATCGACCCGCGGAGTAGACGGGGAATATGGAATCAACGCTGATTCCATCAGCACCTACACGGAATCAGCCGATACTTGCCCTCTCAATCATTGTAAACATGGAGAACAACTGAAATCAGATTTCGCTGGAGAGCAATATGACCAGCATCTCGGGGGCTTCGCACCAGCGAGTCCTGAAGGCGCTGAAAGAAATCCGCAGTGAAGACCGCCTCCGATACCATTACGAGATCGAAAAAATACTTGCCGACCGCCTGAAAAGCGCAAGCAAAGAAATGCGGATCGGCCTCTACACCGAGTGCTACGAGGAGCTGTTCCGCTCGGTCGGCGACCACCCCCAGCTCGCCAAGAAGTTCGACAACGATGCCGAGCGCGTGAGGCGGCGGCTGCGCCTGCTCCGCCCGCTCCTTGGCTGCGACGCCACGCTGCTGGAGATCGGCGCCGGCGACTGCCGCCTGAGCATCGCCGCCGCTCCCCATGTCCGCAAGGTGATCCCCGTCGACGTGGCTCCCGCGATCATGGCCCGCAACGACCTGCCCCGGAACGTCGAGCCGTGCCTGTCGGACGGCACCAGCATCCCGGTGCCCGCGGGTTCCGTCGACGTCGCCTACAGCGACCAGCTGATGGAGCATCTGCATCCCGACGACGCGCTGGAGCAGCTCCGCAACATCTTCATCGCCCTCAAGCCGGGCGGCCGGTACCTGTGCATCACGCCGAACCGGCTGCTCGGCCCCCACGACGTGTCGCGCTACTTCGACGACGTCGCGACCGGGCTGCACCTGCGCGAATACACCACCGGCGACCTGCGCAGGCTGATGCGCGAGGTCGGCTTCCGGGAGGTCCACTCGGTGATCGCCGCCAAGGGCGTGCGGTTCGCCCAGGTGCCGGCGGGCATCGTGGCGGCGCTCGAGGCCGCGGCCGGCGCACTGCCGCGCGGCCTCTGGTCCATGCTGTCGGGAAAGGCGGCGAACGCCCTGTTCGGAGCCTGCGTCGTCGCCGGCAAGTGACCGCGCGGGAAGCGCGCGGGGAGAAGGAGTGAGCGAAGGCGGCTGGCGTCAGCCGGCCGCCTCCTCGTCGCCCTGCCCCTTGATGCGGTGGGCGAGCGCCGCTTCCAGGAACTGGTCGATGTCGCCGTCCAGCACGCTTTGCGACTGGCTGGTCTCGACCCCGGTCCGGAGGTCCTTCACCATCTGGTAGGGCTGGAGGACGTAGCTGCGGATCTGGTGGCCCCAGCCGATGTCGGTCTTGGTCGCCTCCAGCGCCGCCGCCGCCTCCTCGCGCTTGCGCAGCTCCAGCTCGAACATGCGCGCGCGCAGCATGTCGAAGGCCTTGGCCCGGTTCTTGTGCTGCGAGCGCTCCTGCTGGCACTGCACGACGATCCCGGTCGGCAAATGGGTGATTCGCACCGCCGAGTCCGTCTTGTTGATGTGCTGGCCGCCGGCGCCGGACGCCCGGTAGGTGTCGATCCGCAGGTCCTTGTCCAGGATCTCGATGTCGATCTTCTCGTCCACCACGGGGGTGACGGCGACGCTCGCGAAGCTGGTGTGGCGCCGCGCCTGGCTGTCGAACGGGCTGATTCGCACCAGCCGGTGCACGCCCGATTCGGTTTTCAGCCAGCCATAGGCGTTGTGCCCCTTCACCTGCACCGTGGCCGACTTCAGCCCGGCCTCTTCGCCCGGGCTCTCTTCCAGCCACTCGACCTTGAAGCCGTGCTGCTCGGCCCAGCGCAGATACATGCGCAGCATCATCTCGGCCCAGTCCTGGGCCTCGGTGCCGCCGGCTCCGGCATTGACCTCGAGGAAGCAGTCGTTCCCGTCCGCCTCGCCCGACAGCAGGCTTTCCAGCTCGAGCTTGGCGGCCCGCGCCTTGAGCGCGAGCAGCGTCCGCTCGGCGTCGTCCCGGACGCTGTCGTCTTCCTCGGCCTCGGCCATCTCGATCAGTTCGATGCTGTCGTGCAGCTCGCGTTCGAGCGCGCGATAGCCGCCGATCGCGGTGTCGAGATGGGTCCGCTCGCGCATCACCTTCTGCGCGCGGTCGGAGTCGTTCCAGAGATTAGGGTCTTCGGCGATGGAGTTCAGTTCGTCGAGGCGTCTGACTGCGTTATCCCAGTCAAAGATGCCTCCTCAGCAGCGCCAGCGACGCCCTGACGTCTGCTGCGGCTGCTTCGATCTCGGCGCGCATGGGCGGCCTCCTTCGTTCGAGCGTTCGGTTCGGGTCCGTTACTTAACGCCTCGGGCCGGCGAGGCCAAGCCCGTTTCGCCGTTTCCCGGGAAGAAAGCGGGCCGCCCGCATCAGTAGAGCCCGCCGGTGCCGATCCCCGGCCCGGCCGGTGCCGGCATCGCCGGCGCCGCCGTCGGGATCGCCCCTTCGGGCACCCCTCGGGCGCCGCTGCCGTCCAGGACGAGGTCCTCGCCCGGCCTCGGCTCCGTGCCCGGCAGGAAAGCCTCCCATATCGCGCCCTTCATGCCCGGCTCGGCGAGCTGGCCCGACCCCGGGTCGACCCGCACCAGCCGCAGCCCCGGGGGGACGCGGAACGGGATCGCCGGCTCGTCCTCGAGCGCGGCCTCCATGAACTGCTTGAAGATCGGCACCGCGGCCGTCGTGCCCGTCGCCGAGCCGAGCGGCCGGGGCTGGTCGTAGCCGACGAAGACGCCGGCCACCAGGTCCGGCGTGAAGCCGATCCACCAGGCGTCCACGTAGTCGTTGCTGGTTCCGGTCTTGCCGCCGATCGGCCGGCCGAGCGACAGCAATGCCCGCCCCGTGCCGCGCTCGACCACCCCCTGGAGGATGTTGACCGTCTGGTAGATCGTGCGCGGGTCGCCGACCTGCTCGCGGGTGTCCGGCACCGCCGGCGCCTCGCCGCCGGTCCAGGCCACGTCCGCGCAGCCGGCGCAGGGGCGGACGTCGTGGCGGAAGATCGTCTCTCCGCTGCGGTCCTGGACGCGGTCGATCAGGGTCGGCACGATCCGCTTCCCGCCGTTCACCAGCATCGAATAGGCGGTGACCATTCGCAGCACGGTCGTCTCGCCGGCGCCCAGCGACATCGCCAGCAGCTCCGGCAGCTCGTCGTAGATCCCGAACCGCTCGGCGGTGTCGGCGACCTTGTCCATGCCGACGGCCTGGGCCAGCCGGACCGTCATGACGTTGCGGGACTTCTCGATCCCGACCCGCAGCGGCGTCGGCCCGTAGAACTCCTCCGAGAAGTTCTGCGGCCGCCACAGCGGCAGCCCCGGCCCCTGGTCCATCACGAAGGGCGCGTCCAGGACCATGCTCGACGGCGTGTAGCCGTTGTCGAGCGCCGTCAGGTAGACGAAGGGCTTGAACGACGACCCGGGCTGGCGCAGGGCCTGCGTCGCGCGGTTGAACTGGCTGATGTCGGCGCTGAAGCCGCCGGACATCGCGAGGACGCGCCCCGTGTGCGGGTCCATGGCGACCAGCCCGCCCTGGACCTCGGGGATCTGGCGTAGCGCGTAGCCGGTCGGCTCCCCGTCCCTGGCCTCCTCCCCGGCCTCGTCCGCGCCCTCCTCTGCGAGCGGCTCGACCAGGACGACGTCCCCCGGCCGAAGCACGTCGGCCGGCCGCTTCGGCTCGGGCCCGGGGCGGCCGCTCTCCTGGATCGGCCGCGCCCAGCGCAGCTCCTCCATCGGTATGCCCGCCGTGCTGCCGTCGCCGAGGCCGATCGACGCCGCCTGCTGGCCGACCTCGGTCACGACCGCGAGCCGCCATTCCTCCGCGCCCGCCGGCGCCTTCAGCGCCGCGAGCTGGCCCTGCCAGTCCTGCAGGCTCTCGAACCGGGTCACCGGCCCGCGCCAGCCGCTCCGCCGGTCGAAGGCGACCAGTCCGTCGCGCAGCGCCCGCGTCGCATGGCGCTGCAGGACGGGATCGACCGTCGTGCGTATCGACAACCCGCCTTCGTACAGCGTTTCCTCGCCGAACCGGTCGACGATCTCGCGCCGGACCTCCTCCGCGAAATAGGGTGCCTCGACCGTCTCCGTCTCGTCGCGGCGGCGGAACTCCAGCGGCTCGGCCATGGCGAGCCGCGCCTCGTCGGGCGTGATGTAGCCGTCCTCGGCCATGCGCCCGATCACCCAGTTCCGGCGCTCGACCGCCTGGTCGCGGTAGTTGCTGCGGAAATAGCGGTCCGGCGCCTTGGGCAGCGCGCCGAGGAACGCGGCCTCGGCGATGGTCAGCTCGTCGAGCGGCTTGTTGAAGTAGTTCAGCGCCGCGGCGGCGACGCCGTAGGACCGGTTGCCGAGATAGATCTCGTTCAGGTACAGCTCGAGGATCTGGTCCTTGTCGAAGACCTGCTCGATGCGCCAGGCGAGGATCATCTCCTTGATCTTGCGCGCGATCGACACTTCGTTCGTCAGCAGGAAGTTGCGCGCGACCTGCTGCGTGATCGTCGAGGCGCCGATCGGGCGCTCGTCGTTGGCGACCTTACGGACGTTCGTGACCATCGCCCGGGCGATCGCCAGGAAGTCGATGCCGGGATGCTCGTAGAAGTTCTGGTCCTCGGCGGAGATGAAGGCCCGCATGACCCGCCGGGGCAGCGCCTCGAACGGCACGAAGATCCGCCGCTCGGAGGCGTACTCCGCCAGGAGCCGGCCGTCGCCGGCATGCACGCGGGTCACCGTCGGCGGCTGGTAGCGGGCGAGCTGGTCGATGTCCGGCAGCCCCCGGCTGTAATGGTAGACCACGCCTATGACGCCCGCGACCGCCAGGATGCCGAGCACCACGGCCGTGGACAGCAGACCCACTATGATACGCATTCCCGATCCCGATCTCCGCCCGTCGCCGGGCACGTCGCCGTTTCCGCCCACCGCCGGGCGTGTCGTCCGGACTAACGCATTGAGCAGAAATTATGTCCTGATCACGACCGGCTCAACCCCAATGCGATGGAGAAGAACCCGTCGATGCCCCTGACGATGCCCCGCGCCACCCGCTTCTGGTGCTCGGCCTGGCTCAGCAGCCGCGCGTCCTGCGGGCTCGACAGGTAGCCGAGCTCGACCAGGACCGACGGGATGTCGGGCGCCGTGAGGACGGCGAAGCCGGCGGAGCGGTGCGGCCGCGGCACCAGCGGCACCACCTGCTTCATCTCCGCGACCAGCAGGTTCGCGAACCGGCGCGAATGGTTCATCGTGTCGCGCTGCGCGAGGTCGATCAGGATGCTCGCGACCTCGTCGCTCTCGACCGCGAGGTCGATGCCGCCGATGGCGTCCACGCGGTTCTCGCGCGCGGCCAGCATCGCGGCCTCCCGGTCCGACGCGGTGTCCGACAGGGTGTAGACCGACAGCCCGCGGAACTTGCTGCTGTCGATGGAATCGGCGTGCAGGGACACGAACAGGTCGGCCTTCTGCGCCCGGGCCTCCGCGACGCGGTCGCGCAGTCTTATGAAGGTGTCGTCGCTGCGCGTCAGCGCGACCCGGTAGCGCCCGGTCGCAAGCAGCTGGCGGCGCAGCTCGCGGGCGACCGACAGCGTGATCGCCTTCTCGAACTCGCCGGTGACCGCGACCGCCCCGGGGTCGGCGCCGCCGTGCCCGGCGTCGATCACGATCATCGGCAGCGCCGACTCGCCGCGCAGGCGCAGCGGCGGCAAGGGCGGCGGAAACGGGATGCCGGCCAGGACCTCGGGCGGCGCCTCGGCAGCCGGCCGCGCCGGCGGCGCCGGCGGCGAGAAGGCCACCTCCTGCGCCACCGCCTCCGGAATGGATGGCGGCGCGGGAACGGGCGGCGGCGCAGCCGCGGGAACTGGCGGCGGCGCAGCCGCAGGAGCGGGTGGTGGCAGGGGCACGGGCGGCAGCGAGGCGGCCACGGGCTCCCCGCCCCTGGTGCCGTGCGGCCGGTTCATCTCCCGGGCGAAGTCCGCATGGCTCGCGGCCTCGAGGTCGAGGACGAAGCGCGCCTGCCTGCCGTCGCGGGGCGGGATCACGAAGGCCTCGCGCACGCGGACGGGCCCGGTCGCGTCCAGGACGAGGCGCATGGTCCGCTCGTCGAACCGGCCGTGGCGCCAGCCCGAGACGATCCCGCCGCCCGCCGCCGCCGGCGCCGATGCCCAGGACAGTATCGGGAAATCGATGACCACCCGGTACGGGTCGGGCAGCGTGAAGACCTTGAAGTCGACCGCCTCGCTCAGCTCCATCACGAAGCGGGTCTTGTCGGGATGGACGCCCAGGCGCACGTCCACGACTGCCGGCTCCCCGAGGGCCGCCCGCGCGGACGGCCCCGGCGCGCAGACGAGCGCTGCCAGCGACGCGAACAGGATGGCGGTCAGTACGAGGACGCGCAGGACGTCAATCTCCCGGAATGCCCGGCGACCGCGCCGGAGATCCATCTGGTTTACCCCTGGAGGCCAGCAGAATCAATGCACTCAGGTGATTTCATGAGATCCTGTCTCATATGGGAGACACCCCGCCCTGCCCTTCCGCCCGGCCACGCCGGCGCGGGGCCGTCCGGCGGGCCCTCCTGAATGCCACCGCGAACGGCAAGTGTTCATTTCTGTCGTTGTGAAAGCGGATTTCGCCGTTTATGGTGTCCTTGCGACAAACCGCCATCCGCCAATTCCGCTCTCGTGGGATGCGGCGGCGTCGCACCCGGGTAACGGGCCGCCTGCTTCGACTCTTCGGCGGCGCACCGGTGCTGTGACGCTTCGGAAGGGCGGTGATTGTGGAGAAACCTCGAAGCTGGTTGCGGCCCCTCGGGGCCGGAGCCCGGCTGTCCTCGCCCGGACCCGTCACTGGCTGCTGTGGGAAAGCGCCGAACGACGATCGGATCGGGCAGGCGCCGCGCGCTTCGCAAATTTTAGTGACGCGCCGCCGATCGTAAGTCGCGCGGGAGGCTGGCCGCGTCATGGGGTGAACATATGGCCAAGCGCATGCTGGTCGACGCGACCCACGCGGAAGAAACGCGGGTCGTCGTCGTCAACGGGAACAGACTGGAAGAACTCGACTTCGAGATCGCCAGCAGAAAACAGCTCAAGGGCAACATCTACCTCGCCAAGGTGACCCGCGTGGAGCCGTCGCTCCAGGCGGCCTTCGTCGAGTACGGCGGCAACCGCCACGGCTTCCTGGCGTTCTCCGAAGTCCATCCCGACTATTACCGCATCCCCGTGGCGGACCGGGAGGCCCTGCTCGCCCAGGAGCGGGCCCTCGACGAGCGGGCCGATGCGATCGGCTCGGACGTCGAGATCGGCGCTTCCGAGGGACGCGGCCGGCGCCGCGG
Organism: Arenibaculum sp.; assembly: GCF_035998295.1. Classification (NCBI taxonomy): domain Bacteria; kingdom Pseudomonadati; phylum Pseudomonadota; class Alphaproteobacteria; order Rhodospirillales; family Azospirillaceae; genus Arenibaculum; species Arenibaculum sp. Next base: position 71,690 of record NZ_DASYHS010000145.1, read on the forward strand.
GCGGCGGCGCATGCAGGACGAGGCGCCCGCCGACCGGCAGGATGGCGACCACGACGCCGGGACGGAGGACGCCGCGGACGCCTTCGACTACGGCGCGCTCGACACCGCCGGCGGCGACGACGACGGCGATGACGCCGACCGGGCCGACGCGGACCGGAGCGACGCCGACCGGGACGGGGACGGCGACGACGCCGGGGACCGAACGACCTACCGGGCCGCCGAGTTCCGGCCCGAGAGCCGGAGCGAGCGGCACGATCCCGACGAGCGGGAGCATGCCGGCGACGACGACGCCCGCGCCCACGGGGCGGAGCACGAGGACGCCCCGGCGGCCGCGCCCGAAGGAAGTGCCGCGGTCGAGCTGGCGGCCGACGCCGGCACTGCGCCGCGGGTCGAGCCCGTCCCGGCCGGCGAGGGCCCGGTGGAGGATCTGGGCGGCGACGAGGCGGAGGACGTTCAGCGCCGCCGGACCCGGCCGCTGCGCAGCTACAAGATCCAGGAAGTGATCAAGCGCCGGCAGATCCTGCTGGTGCAGGTCGTCAAGGAGGAGCGCGGCAACAAGGGCGCCGCGCTGACCACGTATCTCTCCCTGCCCGGGCGCTACTGCGTCCTGATGCCCAACACCGGGCGCGGCGGCGGCGTCAGCCGGAAGATCACCAACCCCCAGGACCGCAAGCGCCTCAAGGAGATGCTTTCCGACCTGGACATCCCCGACGGGATGGCGGTGATCCTGCGCACCGCCGGCATGGAGCGCAGCAAGCCCGAGATCAAGCGCGACCTCGAATACCTGCTCCGGCTCTGGGACAACATCCGGGAGCTGACGCTGCAGTCGACCGCGCCGGCCCTGATCTACGAGGAAGCCAACCTCATCAAGCGGTCGATCCGCGACCTCTACGCCAACGACCTCGACGAGGTCCTGGTCGAGGGCGACGGCGGTTACCGCGCCGCCAAGGACTTCATGCGCATGCTGATGCCCAGCCATGCGAAGAAGGTCCAGCCCTACCGCGACGAGACGATCCCGCTGTTCTTCCGCTACCAGGTCGAAAGCCAGATCGACGCGATCCACAGCCCGGTCGTCCAGCTCAAGTCCGGCGGCTACATCGTCATCAACCAGACCGAGGCGCTGGTCGCCATCGACGTCAACTCGGGACGCGCCACGAAGGAGCGCAACATCGAGGAGACGGCGTACAAGACCAACCTCGAGGCCGCCGAGGAGGTCGCCCGCCAGCTCCGCCTGCGCGACCTCGCAGGCCTGATCGTCATCGACTTCATCGACATGGAGGACGCGCGCAACAACGCGTCGGTCGAGAAGCGCCTCAAGGAGGCGATGAAGAACGACCGGGCGCGCATCCAGCTCGGCCGGATCTCGCCCTTCGGCCTGCTGGAGCTGTCGCGCCAGCGGCTGCGCCCGTCCCTGATCGAGACGAACTTCGAGAAGTGCCCGCACTGCGCCGGCACCGGCATGGTCCGCTCGATCGAGTCCGCCGCCCTCTACGTGCTGCGCGCGATCGAGGAGGAAGGGATCCGCAAGCGGTCGAGCGAGATCACGATCCATGTGTCGACCAGCATCGCGCTCTACATCCTCAACCAGAAGCGCGACGCGCTGGCCGACATCGAACGGCGCTACGGCTTCCGGGTCTACCTGTTCGGCGACGACCAGCTGACCCCGCCCGAGTACCGCCTCGAACGCATCAAGGCGCGCACCGCCCAGGAAGACGCGGCTCCGGCGATCAACACCGACCGCATCCGCGCCGAAACCGACCGCATGCTTGAGCGCGAGGAAGAGGAAGCCGACGAGGAGGAGGAGGCCGACGCCCCCGCCGAGGGTGCTGTCGAGAGCGCCGACGAGGAGACCTCCGAGGCCGAGGCCGAGGCGGGCGGAGAGCGCGGCGAGCGCCGTCGCCGCCGCCGCCGCCGCCGTCGGGGAGAGGATCGCGGCGAACGCGCTCCCCAGCAGCAGGCGCAGCCGGCCGCCGGCCCCGAGGAGACGGTGCAGGAGCCCGTGGCCGCCGCGGAGCCCGGTGCCGCGGAACCCGGTGCCCCCGAACTCGGCGCCGAGGAGGGTGACGAGGACGAAGAGGACGGGTTCGAGGGCGGCGCCGAGGGCGACGACGCCAACGGCCAGCGCAAGAAGCGCCGTCGCGGCAAGCGCGGCGGTCGTCGCCGGGCCCGCATCCGCCAGGATGAGGCGGCCGTCGACGAGGACCACGCGGAGGGCCGGGCGCCCGATGCCGCCGAGCCGGCTTCCGAGGCTCCGGCCCCGGCTCCTGCCGCAAGCCTCCCCGCGGTCGAGCACGACCTCGGCGACATCTTCGCCGACCTGGACCTCCCGGCCGCGGAACCCGCCGCCGAGCCGGTAGCCGAGGCGGCCTCCGAAGCCGCACCCGAGCCGGCCGCGGAAGCGGTGAAGCCGAAGCGTGTCCGCGCGCCCCGCAAGAAGGCGGCGCCCGCGGCCGAAGCCGCTGCCGAACCGGCCCCCGCTCCGGAGCCGGCCCCGGCCCCGGTCCCGGAGGTCGTCGCCGAGGAAACGCCCGAGCCCAAGAAGGCCCGCAAGCCGAGGGCGAAGAAGGCGGCTCCGGCCGAGGCCAAGCAGCCGGAGCCGGTCAAGCAGCCGGAGGAGAAGGCGCCGCGCAAGCGCGCGCCGCGCAAGAAGGCCGCGGCCGAGGCGGAAGCTCCTGTCGTCCAGGAAACGGCGCCGGAACCCGCGCCGGAGCCGGTCGAGGAGCCGGTCGAGGAGCCTGCCGGCCCGACGCGCCGCGGCTGGTGGCGCCGCGGCTAGCCGCCACGGCCCCGTCTACCGCCCGTGCGGACTTTCCCCTCTCCCGTGCAACGGGAGAGGGAGGGACCCAACCGAAGGTTGGGAGGGTGAGGGCAGCGCCACGCCTCCCCTCACCCTCCCGCCACTACGCGACTGGCCCCCTCAGCGTCGCCAGGCCTTGAGGCGCCGCGCGGCGTCGATCATGGTCTCGGTCGAGCCTGCGAACGAAAAGCGCATGTAGCGCCGGCCGCGCGCCGGATCGAAGTCGATGCCCGGCGTGGCGGCGACGCCGGTCTCGGCGAGCATGCGCCGGCAGAACGCCTCGCTGTCGTCGGTCATGGCCGACACCTCGGCATAGACGTAGAACGCCCCGTCTGCGGGCGCCAGGTCGCGAAAGCCGGCCGCGGGCAGCTCCTCCAGAAGGATGGCGCGGTTGCGGGCGTAGCGCGCGACGTGCCCTTCCAGCTCCTCGACGCAGTCGAAGGCCGCGACGGCGGCGAGCTGCGACAGGGCCGGCGGCGAGATGAACAGGTTCTGGGCCAGGCATTCGACAGGCCGGACCATGTCCTCGGGCACGATCATCCAGCCGAGCCGCCATCCCGTCATCGAGAAGTACTTGGAGAAGGTGTTGACGACGATCGCCTCTCCGGTGTGCTCGAGCGCGCAGGTCTCCTTACCGTCGTAGACGATGCCGTGATAGACCTCGTCGGAGACCAGCCGGACGCCGCGGTCCCGGCACCACGCCGCCAGCCGCGCCATCTCCGCATGGTCGACCATCGTGCCGGTCGGGTTGGAGGGGCTCGCGACGATCAGCCCGTCGGGCGGCTCGGGCAGCGCCTCCAGCATCTCGACCGTCGGCTGGAAGCGGGAATTGGGCCCGGTCGGCAGGTCGATCGGCTGCACGCCGATCGAAGTCAGGATGTTGCGGTAGGCGGGATAGCCCGGCGCCGCCAGCGCCACGCGGTCGCCGATGTCGAACGCCGCGAGGAAGCCCAGCAGGAACGCGCCGGACGAGCCGGTGGTGACGACGACGCGCCGCTCGGGCACGTCGGTCGCGTAGCGGTCGCGGTACCAGCGCGCGATGGCGGCGCGCAGTTGCGGCACGCCCAGCGCCTCCGTGTAGCCGAGGCGGTCCGCCTCCAGAAGGCGGCGCGCCTCTTCGCGCACGCCTTTCGGCGCCCCCGTGGACGGCTGCCCGACCTCCAGGTGCAGCACGTCTTCGCCGGCGGCCTCGCGCTCCTTGGCCGCGCGCAGGACCTCCATCACGAAGAACGGCGGGACCTGCGCCCGCGCGGCGATCTTCAAGGCCATCGGTCAGCCTCCGGTCAGGGCGAGACCGAAGCCCCGCGGGTCGGTGAGTGCTTGGCAGTCGCGGCTGCCGTCGGTGCGCTCCAGGCGGCAATGGACGACATTGGCCCGGCCCAGCGTCGGGATCACCCGCACCGGCCGGCCGAGCGACTGGCCCAGGCTCGCCGGCGCGGTCCTCTCCACCAGCACCGCACCGTCGCCGGCCGGCGCGATGCGGATCGCGCCGATGGCGTCTCCCGGCGGCAGTCCGCGGTCGAGCAGCGCGATGGAGGTCGTGACCGTCGCGGCCGCGGCGCCCGCGTTCCCCTCCTCCGGCAGCCCGGTGCTGCCGCTGGCGGCAAACAGCACCTCCCCGGTATTGGCGTTGGTGACCATCACCGGGCCGCCGATGCCCGCCCCGTCCGTCGGCCGGGCCAGGAACAGCCCCGTGCCGGGCACCATCGCCCCGGTCCCGAACGGCGCGCCCATGGTGAAGGCGCAGGCGACGGCTTGGTCGTAGACGTCCAGCACCGCGAACCCGGCGGAAGGCGCGCCCGCTCCGGCGCCGTCCGCTCCCCCGGCGAGCGCGTCGACGACCCGCACCGCCCGGTCGGGCGCGTCGGACACGCCCTGCGTCCAGGCGGTCAGGAGCGGCCGGCTGCCTTCGACGTCGGCCAGGTGCAGGACGTCGTTGCCGACCTCGGTCCCGACGGTCTCGACCCAGCGCGGCTGGTAGCCGCGCAGCGCCTCGGGCGGCAGCCCGGCCGCGTCGGCGACGCGCTGCGCCAGCGGACCCGCGTAGAGGGCGCCGACCCCGCGCTGGCGCAGCGCGGCCAGCGTGGCGGCGAGGTCGAGCTGGGCCAGCGGCTGCGCCTCGTCCGGCGTCCGGCCGCGGGCGGCGAAGATGCGCCGCGCCTCGCCGTCGCGCGCGACGACCGCCTCGAAATCCGCGAGGTCGAGGGCGGCGGCGCGGGAGATCGACCGGTCGCCGCGCGCGAGCGTCTCGGCCGGGGCGACCAGTTCCTCCCATCTCAGCCGGCCATGGGCGGCGTGCAGGGCGTAGATCCCGCGCGGCGTGCCGGGAACGGCTCCCCGCGTGCCGCCCTCGCGCGGCAGGAAGTCCAGCGCCCGCGTCCGCTTGCCGGCCCTGTCGTGGACCAGGCAGACGCCGCCGCCCCCCAGGCCGGCGCGGGCCGGCAGGGTCACGGCCATGGTCATCGTCATGGCGACCGCGGCGTCCACGGCGTTGCCGCCGGCCGCCAGGATGTCCCGTCCGACCAGCGCCGCCTTGGGGTCGTCGGCGGCCACGCCGGCCTGGATCGTCACCGAGGCCCCGGTCGGGTCCGAGGCGGTGACGCAGGCGGATGTCGCCAGCGCCGCAATCGCAATTGCGCCAATCCGTTGCCAGATTCGTGTGTATGCTGGCCCGGCGTACCCTGGGCGATGCTTGATCGGGAACGGCATGATGATGCGGAGAACCTTGAGATCGATGGTGGCGGGCGGCCTGCTGGCCGTTCTGTTCGTGGTCGCGGCGGCCACGCCCGTCGAAGCGCAGCAGAGACGTCTGCAGTTCATCCGCGACGCCGAGATCGAACATACCATCAGGACCTATGCGCAACCACTATTCGAAGCCGCCGGCATCGACGGCGACGCGGTGCAGATCGAGATGGTGAAGGACAGCTCGGTCAACGCCTTCGTCGCCGGCGGCATGAACCTCTTCATCCACACCGGGCTGCTGATGGAGACGGAGAGTGCGGGCGAGCTGATCGGCGTGCTCGCGCACGAGATCGGCCACATCGCCGGCGGCCATCTCGTCCGCGGCCGGGACGCGATGGAGGGTGCTTCCGCCCAGGCGATCCTGACCACGCTGCTCGGCATCGGCGCTGCGCTCGCGACCGGTGAGGCCGGCGCGGCGGCGGTGATCGTCGGCGGCGGCAACGAGATGGCGCGCCGGTCCTTCCTCGCCTTCACGCGGACGCAGGAATCCTCCGCCGACCAGGCGGCGCTCTCCTATCTCGACCGGTCGGGGTTCTCCGCCCGCGGGCTGCTCCGCTTCTTCGACGAGCTCGCCGACCAGGAGCTGCTGCCGACCGACCGTCAGGTCGAGTTCGTGCGCACCCACCCCCTGACCCGCGACCGCATCGAGGCCGTGCGCGCCCATGTCGAGCGGTCGCCGCTGTCCGACAAGCCGTTTCCACCCGACTTCGTGGAGATGCACGACCGCATGAAGGCGAAGCTGTTCGGCTACATCAACCCGGTGCAGGCCCTGCGGCGGTTCGACGAGAACGATCCCTCGATCGCGGCGCGCTACGGGCGCTCCCTCGCCTATTACCAGCGCGGCGACATCGCCCGCGCCCTGCCGCTGATCGACGGGCTGATCGCGGACGAGCCCGAGAACCCCTTCTTCCACGAGCTGAAGGGCCAGGTCCTGCTGGAGAACGGCCGCGTCGCGGAATCGCTGGAGCCCTACCGGCGGGCGGTGGCGCTGCTGCCGGAATCCCCGCTCCTGCGCGGGGCGCTGGCCCAGGCGCTGATCGAGACCGGCGACGACCGCCTGCTCGACGAGGCGCTCGGCCACCTGAAGGAGGCGGT
>NZ_DASYHS010000205.1:0-27763 GCF_035998295.1 Arenibaculum sp.
GGCGCCGTCGTCGGCGGCATCGCCGCCGCGGCCGAGGCCGCCGAGGCCGAGAAGGCGGGGTTGTACGAGGTGCCCGACCTCGACGCGGCACCCGCGCCCGACCCTCCCGGCGACGACCCGTTGACCGAAGACGCCATCGACCTGGAGAAGGAGAAGATGGGCAAGCCGGCCTCCGCGCCGCACCCGCCCTTCTTCGATCCCGCGCAAGGGGAATCCCGCGACTGGGCCTGCACCGCCGACCAGGCGCTCGCCGACGGCGCGCGGGTCGTCGCGATCCAGAACGGCCTCCTCGCCGCCAGCGGGCGCTGGGGCGTGCGCTGCGACGGCGACGGCTTCCAGATCCGGAGCGGGCTGAGGCTCCCGGCCTATCGGTTCCACGTCGTGGATGCGCTGCTGCGGCAGGCGTAGGGGGCGGCTGGGCGAACGTCGATGGATTAGATCGGGATCAGAACCCATGCCGGCGCAGTTCCGCCGTAACACGCGCACGGGACGGGGCATCGCGTGTCGGAAAGGCGGCGAAATAATCCGCTGCCGTGGCATCTGGCTTGCGCCGACGCACCTCCCGCCGCCAGTGGGCCGCTTGGTGGTGGCGGCCGGCCAACCCGTTGGCGGCGACCGCAATCATCGCGATCAGGTAATGCGCCCCGGATGTGGTGGCCGCGCGGTCGGCCCAGTGGGCCGCGGCCTGATGGTCTTCCTGCTGAATCAGCATCTGCGCACGGACGCCGTGGATGCCGTAGAGCAACGGGTCGAGGGGGCTGAGATGCAGCGAGATGTCCAGAGCGGCCACCGTCGCAGGCGCATTCCCGACCAGCATCGTGGTGAATGCCGAGGCATAAAAGCCCTGCGCGTAGTTCGGGTTCAGCGCCGTCGCCCGCGCCAGCCAATCGGCGGCGACTTCGGGATCGTCCGTCAGCCAGAACGAGCGTCCCATGGTGAAGTTCGCGAACGGGTCGAGGGCGTCCAGTTCCAGGCTGCGCTCGGCGTGGCGCCGCGCGGCGCGCGCCGCGGTCGCGGGATCGGGGCTCAGGCGCAGGAAGGCGTCGAGAAAGCTGGTGAAGGACAGTCCCGCGTGGGCGCGCGCGAACCGCGGATCCGCCGTGACCGCCCGTTCGAAACAGGCCTGCGCAAGCGCCGTATCGACCGGCGTGAAGCGGTAGAGATGACCGAGGCCGACATGATAGTTGGCCCAAGCATCGAGCCCGTCTGGGCCGTTCAGCCGCGCGTGGCGCGCCTCGTTGAAGGGTATGTAGGTCTCGAGCGCCGAAACCAGATGCACCACGATCCGCGCCCTCAGATCGTCGATCTCGTCGAGGGGCGCGGTGAGCCGGTCAGCCCACAGAATTTCGCGGGAGTTGGTGTCGGTCAACTCCACCGTTACCGCAACGGTGCGATCCCGGCTTTCGATGATCCCGGACAGGACGTAGCGCGCCGCTAACGCCGTCGCCACCAGGTCCAGATCGGCGGTGGCTTGCCGGAAGCGGAAGGACGAGCCTCGCGCGATCACCGCCAGCCAGCGCAGCCGCGACAGCGCCTGGATGATCTCGTGCGGGATTGCTTCACCCAGAATGGCAAGCTCTGGCGGCATGGCGAGCGGCTGGAACGGCAGCACGGCGATCGAAGGGCGCCCGGCCGGATGCTGGGGCGGCTCGCAGACGGCTGTGGCCGAAGCCGCATGCGCCGGCGGCAAGGTCGCCACCTCCGGGATGAAGCGGAACCCCCGGCCATGCACGGTGCGGATCACTCCCTGTCGCACGCCGTCGTCGCCCACCGCCTGCCGGGCCGAGCGGATGCGACTGGAAATGCTCGCGTCTGAAACCGCCTGACCCTGCCAGACCGCTGCGACGATCTCGTCCTTCGTCACCATGCAGTCGTGGTTTCGGACGAGATGGATCAGCAGGGAGAGCACCTGCGGCTCGATCCGCACCGGTTCCCCGCAGCGGCTGAGCTGAAAGCGCTCCGGGTCAAGTCGGAACTCTCCGAATGTCCACGTCATGCGTGAGTATACAGCACAAATACCGAATTCTGCATGAATTCTTCAGGACTCCGTCAAGCATGCCTGTAGCAAAAGACGTAGGCTGAACGGACTTGATGGAGCAGACGGTACACGTCCCGAACAGAGGAAAAAACATGGATGCGATTGAAACCAGACGGTTCGAAAATCCCGACCAGTTCCTCGACATGAAGGAACGCGGAGGCATTTCCATCGTCAAGATGGGCGACGGCAGCGCAGGAATGCGCGCGATATTCGAGCCCGGCTGGACCTGGGAGGCCGACGAGAAGCCGCTGCTCGGTTCGCCCGCCTCATGCCCGATGCAGCACACCGGCTACTGCATTTCGGGCAGCCTCATGGTCCGCATGGTCGACACGGGTGTCGAGACACGTATCGGCGTAGGCGATTTTTTTGAAATCCCGCCGGGGCATGACGCCTATGTCGACGGCGCCGACCGGGTCGAACTGATCCTGTTCGCGCCTCCCGAACACCAACACTGACGGCCACTCACTCCGGTTCGGTTCATCTTGAACAACCTTGGAGGGCAACATGATACGCATCTTGACATGTGCGGCAGTCCTGATGTCGGGAGCCGCCTTTGCCCAGACCGATGTAGAAAAGATCGACGAGCCTGCGGCCCAGGCGAACGAGGACGCCATGATCGTGGAGGCGCTGAGCGCCGCCCCGCCGCAAGTCGCGGAAACGGCGACGGTCATGAACCTTGACGGCAAGGTGCTCCGCGAAGGTACGGGTGCCTTCACCTGCTTTCCCTCTCCACCCGATTTCGCCGGCCCGATGTGCTTCGACGAGCGATTTGTGGGCTGGATGGACGCCCTGATGAATGGAGAGGCGCCGAATGTTTCAGGCGTCGGTTTTGCTTACATGCTGGCCGGCGATTCACCGACGGGCGGCGCGAGCAACATCGACCCCGCCGCACGTACTCCAACCGCCAACAACCAATGGGTCGTCGAGGGGCCGCACGTCATGATCATCGTGCCGGACGAAGCAATGCTCGCCGGTTTGCCGACCACTCCGGCCACGGAGGGCCCATACGTGATGTGGCCAGGTTCCCCCTACGCGCACGTGATGTGGCCGGTGGACAAGCGCGGCGAGCAACGGGCCGTAGCTGACCAGTGATTTCAGATGCCCGCCATCACGGCTGATGGCGGCGCGCAGATTTCCAACCTTTGCCGAACAGGGATTTCGGCATGCCTGCGGAGCGCGCCGCCCTTTGCATAAGACCGCAGGCGCGAGTTCGGCTTCCAGTAGGGAGATCAACAATGCATACGACAGCGACAGGCCGAACGACAGTTGGGCGCGGCCGCCTTTTCGACAGCATCCTTGAAACCGTCGGCGACACCCCGGTGATCCGGGTCAACAAGCTCGCGCCGGCCGGGGTGGAAGTCTACGTCAAGGCCGAGTTCTTCAATCCGGCCGGGTCGGTCAAGGACCGGCTGGCGCTCAGCATCATCGAGGAGGCCGAGCGCGACGGAAGCCTAAGCCCCGGGCAGACGGTGGTCGAAGCTACGTCGGGCAACACCGGCATCGGGCTGGCCATGGTCTGCGCGGCGAAAGGCTATCCGCTGGTGGTGACGATGGCCGACAGCTTTTCGGTCGAGCGGCGCAAACTGATGCGGATGATGGGTGCGAAGGTCGTGCTGACGCCGCGGGCGGAAAAGGGCTTCGGCATGTATCGCAAGGCCGTGGAGCTGGCCGAGGCGAACGGCTGGTTCCTTGCCCGCCAGTTCGAAACCGAGGCCAACGCCCGCATCCACGAGAATACGACCGCCCGCGAAATCCTCGCCGATTTCAGGAATCATCGGCTGGACTACTGGATCACCGGCTACGGTACGGGCGGCACTGTGACGGGCGTGGCCCGCGTCCTGCGTCGTGAGCGGCCCGAGACGAAGGTCGTCCTGTCGGAACCGGCCAATGCACAGCTTCTAGGCAGCGGCCATGCACAGTCGCGCAATTCCGATCGCTCGCCGGCCGAAAGCCACCCCGCCTTCAAGCCGCACCCGATCCAGGGCTGGACCCCCGACTTCATCCCCCATGTGCTGCAGGAAGCGGTGGACGACAGGCTCTATGACGAGCTGATCCCGGTGACCGGCCCTGACGGCATCGCCTGGGCGCAGAAACTCGCACGGCAGGAAGGGATACTGACGGGTGTGTCCGGCGGATCGACCTTCGCAGTTGCCATGAAAATCGCCGAACGGGCCGAGGCGGGGACCGTCATCCTGTGCATGCTGCCCGACACGGGCGAACGCTACATGTCCACACCGCTGTTCGAGACGATCCCCGAGGACATGACCGAAGAGGAAACGGCGCTGTCGCGATCGACGCCCGGTTTCCAGATGGCCGCCGAATAGGCCGGCACATATCGGAGGAACAACGATCATGCGCGCCGTGGTGGTGCGCGTGGTGGTGCGCCCCGCCCCCCCCCGAAGCGGCGTGACGGGAAGTCTCCGCCGACGAACATTGCAGAGTGAGGAGGCGAGCAATGGACGCAGTCGCGAACGCAGTTGAGGCCGCCGAGGAAGAAACCCTCGACCCTGCGGATTGGGAACCGCTTCGCGTCCTTGCCCGCCGCATCGTGGACGACGCCATCGACTATACCCGCGACGTTCGTAAACGTCCCCTCTGGCGGGACATGCCCCCCGACGTGCGCGCCCGGTTCCGCAGCCCGGTGCCGCAGGAGGGCCGGTCACCGGCGGAGGTCTATGACGATCTGGCCGAAAACATGCTGCCTTACCCGATGGGCAACATCCATCCGCGCTTCTGGATGTGGTACATGGGGGCGAGCAACTTTACCGGCGCGCTGGGAGATTTTCTGGCCGCGATCCTCGGGTCGAATCTCGGTGGCGGCGACCATGCCGCGGCGGAGATCGACAAGCAGGTCGTCAACTGGCTGAAAGAGATGGTGGGCTATCCGGCGGCGGCCAGCGGCACGCTGGTCTCGGGCGGGTCGGTCGCCAATTTGATCGGGTTGACCGTGGCGCGCAACCGGATGTCGGGCATCGACATGCGCGAACTGGGTGTAGGTGCGCTGAAAGCCCCCCTGCGATTCTATGGCTCCGACCAGATACATTCCTGTCACCAGATCGCCCTTGAGGCGATGGGACTGGGCAACCGGTCTCTCCGCCGCGTGCCCACGGACGCGGCCTGCCGGATCGACATTGGGGCCCTCCGCTCCGCCATGGCCGAGGACCGGGCATCCGGTATTCAGCCCGCCTGTGTGATTGCGACCGCCGGCACGGTCAATACCGGCGCCATCGACGATCTGGACGCGATTGCCGACCTCTGCGCGGAGGAAGGTCTGTGGTTGCATGTGGACGGCTGCATCGGCGCGCTTCTGGCCATAGCGCCCGAAGGAAAAGCGCTGGTGCGCGGGATCGATCGGGCCCACTCCATCGCGCTTGACCCGCACAAATGGCTGCATGCGCCCTTCGAGGTGGGCTGCGCCCTGGTCCGCGATGCCGAGGCGCATTTCGGCAGTTTCACGCTGACGCCCGAGTATCTCGAGAACGCACCGCGGGGCATCGCCTCGGGGGTCTGGTTGCACGACTTCGGCCTTCAGACATCACGGGGGTTTCGTGCGCTCAAGGTCTGGATGGCCCTTGAGGAACATGGGGTCGCCAAGTTCGGCCGCCTGATCGACCAGGACCTCGCCCATGCCCGTTACCTGACGGAACGGATCAAGGCGACACCGGATCTGAAGATGTGCTTTCCGACCGCCATCAACATCGTCTGTTTTCGCTACGACCCCGGCGGGCTACCGGAGGCGGCGCTCAAACGGCTGAACACCGAAATCATGGTGCGCATGCAGGAAACCGGTATTGCCGCTGTTTCGGACACCACGGTCAACGAACGCCACTGTCTGCGCGCCGCGATCAACAATCACCGCACCACCCGCGCCGATCTGGATGTCCTCGTCGACGAGGTTTCGCGACAGGGGGCGGCGCTGATGGGGGAAGTCTTTCATCACCCGCGTTGATCTCAACCGAACGCGCCGCGCCTATCAAGAACTGAACCGCGCTGGGTTTCCCGGCGGTTTCCTCGAGGCTGCAGTCAAGGAACCCAGAAAAAGCGGAGTTTTTACAAGAGAATGGCGGACAGAGAGGGATTCGAACCCTCGGTACGGCTTGACACCGTACGGCGGTTTAGCAAACCGCTGGTTTAAGCCACTCACCCATCTGTCCGCTGCTGCGCCGGCCCCGAGTGGCGGCGGGGAGGCGGCGACCGGCGGTGGAGTTCCCAGCCGGTGCGCGCGCACTATATCGGCCGCTCCCGGCGACCGGCAAGCCCAAAAATCCGTCCTCCCTCAACGCACCCCTCAACGGGCCGCGTCGATCGCCTGCGTCATGTCCGCGATCAGGTCGTCGGCCGCCTCGATGCCGACCGACAGGCGCAGCAGGTCGGCCGGCACCGGCGAGCTCGGCCCCTCGATGCTGGCGCGGTGCTCGATCAGGCTCTCCACCCCGCCGAGCGAGGTCGCGCGCGTGAAGACCCGCGTGCGCGCCGCGACCTCGATCGCCGCGCGCTCGCCGCCCGAGAGCCGGACCGACAGCATGCCGCCGAAGCCGCCCTCCATCTGCCGGCGCGCCACCTCGTGGTGGGGATGGCTCTCCAGGCCGGGATAGAGCACCTCCTCCACGCCCGGATACCCCTCCAGCGCGCGGGCGAGGTCGAGGGCGTTGGCGCATTGCGTGCGCACCCGCGGATAGAGCGTGCGCATGCCGCGCAGCAGCAGCCACGCCTCGAACGGGCCGAGCACGGCGCCGATGCCCTTGCGCACGGCCTGGACCCTGGCCCAGGTCTCGTCCTGCGCGCCGGTCACCAGCGCGCCCGCGATCAGGTCGCTGTGCCCGTTCAGGTACTTGGTCGCGGCATGCATCACGTAGTCCGCGCCGAGCGCGAGCGGCCGGGTCAGCACCGGCGTCGCCGAGGTGCTGTCGACCGCGAGCCGCGCGCCGGCGGCATGGGCCAGCTCGGCCGCGGCGGCGATGTCGGTGACGTGCCACAGCGGGTTGCTCGGCGTCTCGATCCAGACGAGGCGCGTGCGGCCGGGCTTCAGCGCGGCGCGCAACGCCCCCAGATCGGCGCTCGGCACGAACTCGACGTCGAGGCCCCAGGGCCGGGCGAAGTCGGTCAGCCAGCCGCGCAGGGCCCAGTACATCACATCGGGCGCCACGACGTGGTCGCCCGGCCGCAGCGCCAGGAACAGCGCCGTCGCCGCCGCCATTCCCGAGGAGAACAGCAGCGCGCCGCTCCCGCCCTCCAGCCGGTTCAGCAGAGCCTCCACCTGGTCGTAGCCGGGGTTGTCGTCGCGGCTGTAGACCCGGCCATGCGTCGCGTAGCTGTTGTCGGCGTCGCGCAGGTAGGTCGTGCTCGGATGGATCGCGGGGACGACCGCGCCGGTGGCGGGATCGATCCAGCCGAGCGCGCGCGCGGCGAGCGTCTCGGGAAGAAGGCCTTCGTCGTCATGGGCCATGGCGGCGGTGCTCCGGGGGGTGGGCTGCGGTCGCGTCGGGCTCTGCGTACCACCCCGCCCCGTCGCCGCCAAGCTTCTGCGGAGTGCCGGCGAGGTCGTGCAGGATCGGGCAGTCCGGACGGCCGTCGCCGTGGCAGGTCCGCATCAGCTCGCCGAGCGCGTCGCGCATCGAGCGCAGCTCGGCGATCTTGGCGTCGAGGTCGGCGACGTGCTCCTGCGCGATGCGCTTCACTTCCGCGCTCGACCGGTCGCGGTCGAGCCACAGGCTCGCCAGGACCTGGATGCGCTCGATCGAGAAGCCGAGGCTGCGCGCCCGCTTCACGAAGCGCAGCAGGTTCACGTCGGTCGCCGTGTAGACCCGGTAGCCGGACGCGGTCCGCCCGGCCTCCGGGATCAGCCCGATGCTCTCGTAGTAGCGGATCAGCTTCGCCGAAACGCCCGAGGCCCGGGCCGCATCTCCGATGTTCATGTCGTCACTCCTGCCTCTCGCTCATCGCGCCCTCGGCCGCCATCCCCTCAAGGTCAGCGCGTTCAGGACGACGCTGACGCTGCTCAGCGCCATCGCGGTGCCGGCCAGCACGGGGCTCAGCAGCCCCGCCGCGGCGAGCGGGATCCCGAGGACATTGTAGGCGAAGGCCCAGAACAGGCCCTGCCGGATCTTCGCATAGGTGCGGCGCGACACGTCGATGGCATCGGCGACCAGGGCCGGGTCGCCGCGCATCAGCGTGACCCCGGCCGTGTGCATCGCGACGTCGGTGCCGGTCGCCATCGCGATGCCGACATCGGCCGCCGCCAGCGCCGGCGCGTCGTTGATGCCGTCGCCGACCATGGCGACGACGGTCCCCTCCCCGCGCAGCCCGGCCACGACCTCCGCCTTGCCGCCGGGCAGCACCTCGGCGACGACGCGGTCGATGCCGAGTTCGGCGGCGACCGCCCCGGCGGCCCCCCGGCTGTCGCCGGTCACCATCACGGTCTCGATGCCGAGCCGTCCCAGCCGCTCGACCGCCGCGCGTGCGCTCGGCTTGATGGTGTCGCCGAACGCGACGAGGCCGAGCACGCGGGGCCGCGGGGCGACCTCGGCCAGCCAGGACACGGTGCGCCCTTCCGCCTCCAGCGCCGCCGCGCGCCCGGCGAGCGGGCCGGGATCGATGCCGTCCTCGGCCAGGATGCGCCGGGCGCCGAACACGACGCGCACGCCGTCGACGCTGCCGGCCACGCCGCGGCCGGCGAGCGCGCGGAAGTCCGAGGGCGTGCCGGCGGCGATCCCCCCGGCCTCGGCCTCGCGGCGGACGGCCGCCGCCAGCGGATGCTCGCTCCCGGCCTGCAGCGCGGCGGCGGTCGCGAGCAATGCGCGCACCTCCACCCCCTCGGCCGGCACGACGTCGGTGACCCGCGGCCGCCCCTCGGTCAGGGTCCCGGTCTTGTCGAAGGCGACCGTCGCGATCGCATGCGCCCGCTCCAGCGCCTCGGCGTCCTTGATCAGGATGCCGAGGCGCGCCGCCGCCCCGGTGCCGACCATGATCGCGGTCGGCGTCGCGAGGCCGAGCGCGCAGGGGCACGCGATCACCAGCACCGATACCGCCGTGATCACGGCGTTGGCGACGTCGCCCCCTATCAGCCACCAGCCCAGGAACGTCGCCGCGGCGATCGCGAGCACGACCGGCACGAACACCGCGCTGACCCGGTCGACCAGGCGCTGGATCGGCGCCTTGGACGCCTGCGCCCCTTCGACCATGCGCACGATCTTTGCCAGCATGGTCTCGGCGCCGACCGCGGTGGTCTCGACGACCAGCAGCCCGTCGACGTCGATCGAGCCGGCGGTGACCGCCGCTCCCTCCGACTTCTCGACCGGCAGGCTCTCGCCGGTCAGCATCGATTCGTCGACGCTGCCCGCCCCTTCGGCGATGCGGCCGTCGACCGGGATGCGCTCGCCGGGCCGGACCACGACCAGGTCGCCGGGCCGCACCGCGTCGACCGGCACCTCGACCTCGGCCCCGCCGCGCCTGACCCGGGCGACGTCCGGCCGCAGTTCTATCAGCGCCCGGATCGCCGCCGCCGTCTGCCCCTTGGCCCGCGTCTCCAGCCATTTGCCGAGCAGGACGAAGGTGATCAGGACCGCCGAGGCCTCGTAATACAGATGCGGCTCGTGGCCGGCATGGGCGGTCAGCAGCATGTAGGTGCTGAGCCCCCAGGCCGCCGAGGTGCCGAGCGCCACCAGCAGGTCCATGTTGCCCGTGCCGGCCATCAGCGCCTTCCAGGCCGCCCGGTAGAACCGCCAGCCGAGGACGAACTGCACCGGTGTCGCCAGCAGGAACTGCACCCAGCCCGGCGGCATGACCGCGTAGCCCATCAGGTCGCCGACCATGCCGACGACCATCGGCAGCGACAGCACTGCGCCGGCGACGACCCGCATCAGGTCGCGCCGGCTGCGTTCGCGCGCCTCGTCGGGCGCGCCGGTCGAGGCGGCGTCGGCGGTGACCGGCCGGGCCTCGTACCCGGCGCCGCGGATCGCCGCGACGAGGGCCTCGGTCGTCACCGCGCCGGAAGCCGCCTCGACATGGGCGCGCTCCGTCGCGAGGTTGACCGTGGCGGCGGTGACGCCGGGCAGGCGCGACAGCGCCTTCTCGACGCGGCCGACGCAGGACGCGCAGGTCATGCCCTCGACCCGCAGGTCGAACTCCTCCGCGACCGGCTCGTATCCTGCCTTCGTCACCGCCTCGGCGACGGCCGCGGCATCGGGCCCGGGCGCGGCGAAGGCGACCCGCGCGCGTTCGGTCGCGAGGTTGACGGAGACGTCGACGACGCCCGGCACCGCGGAGATGGCCTTCTCGACGCGCCGGACGCAGGACGCGCAGGTCATCCCGCGGATGGCGACGTCGATCTCGGCCCGCGGTTCGGCGGATTTCGGCTCCTCGGCAGCTAGCGCTGACATGGCGATCTTCCCGTTGACTGTAGCTGCCCCCTCAGATGGGGCTTCCAACGATGGGAAGGTCAAGGAGAAAAAATCGTCCGGCCCGGGAACCGGCGCGCCGGCCTCCGGTTATAGGAACAAATAAGGAACTCTCTGGAGGCATTCCATGACGAACCCGAAGGTCCCCCATGACGGCGATCATCCGTCCAACCTGGAGAAGGCGCCCGAGGACTGGACCACCGGCGACGAGCGGATGACCGACGCGCAGGCCTCGTACCTGAAGACGCTGAGCGAGGAGGCCGGCGAGGAGTTCCGGCCGGACCTCACGAAGGCGCAGGCATCGAAGCGGATCGACCAGCTTCAGGAGAAGACCGGGCGCGGCCAGTAGGGCCGCGCCCGCGAGGCCGCCGGCTCAGCCCTTCAGCTTGCGGCCGAGCACTTCGTTGACCAGGGCAGGGTTCGCCTTGCCCTGGGTCTGCTTCATGACCTGGCCGACGAAGAAGCCGAACAGCTTGTCCTTGCCGGCCCGGTACTCGGCCACCTTGTCGGGGTTGGCGGCCAGCACGGCGTCGATCGCGCCCTCGATCGCGCCGGTGTCGGTGACCTGGCGCAGCCCCTTCTCCTCGACGATCGCGTCCGCCGACTTGCCGGTCTCCAGCATGTCGGCGAAGACCTCCTTGGCGATGCGGCCGGAGATCGTGTCGTTCGCGATCAGGTCGATCAGCCCGCCCAGCGCCCCGGCCGAGACGGGGCTGTCGTCGATGCCCCTGCCGAGCTTGTTGAGCGCGCCGAACAGGTCGCCCATCACCCAGTTGGCCGCCATCTTGGGATCGCGCCCGCGCGCCACCGTCTCGTAGTAGTCGGCCGAGGCCTTCTCCGCGACCAGCACCCCGGCATCGTAGGGGGACAGCCGGTACTGCTCGATGAAGCGGGCCTTCTTCTCGTCCGGCAGCTCCGGCAGCGAGCGGCGGATGTCCTCGACCCAGTCGGGGTCGAGTTCCAGCGGCAGCAGGTCCGGGTCGGGGAAGTAGCGGTAGTCGTGCGCCTCCTCCTTGGAGCGCATGGAGCGGGTCACGAACTTCGTCGTGTCCCACAGGCGCGTCTCCTGGACCACCTGTCCGCCGCCCTCGACCACCTCGACCTGCCGGCGCGCCTCGAACTCGATCGCCATCTGGACGTAGCGGATCGAGTTGACGTTCTTGGTCTCGGTCCGCGTCCCGAACCCCTCGCCCGGCCGGCGCACCGAGACGTTGACGTCGCAGCGCATGGAGCCTTCCTCCATGTTGCCGTCGCAGGTCCCGAGATAGCGCAGGATCGCCCGCAGCTTGCGCAGATAGGCGGCCGCCTCCTCCGGCGAGCGCAGGTCCGGCTCCGAGACGATCTCCATCAGCGCCACGCCCGACCGGTTCAGGTCGACATAGGTCTTGCTGGGATGCTGGTCGTGCAGGCTCTTGCCGGCGTCCATCTCGAGATGCAGGCGCGTGATGCCGACCGTCCGCGTCGAGCCGTCCGGCATGTCGAGCACGATCGAGCCCGTGCCGACGATCGGCTGGCTGTACTGGCTGATCTGGTAGCCGGACGGCAGGTCGGCGTAGAAGTAGTTCTTGCGGTCGAAGACCGAGAACAGGTTGATCTGCGCCTTGAGGCCGAGCCCGGTGCGCACCGCCTGCTCGACGCAGTACTCGTTGATGACCGGCAGCATGCCCGGCATCGCCGCGTCGACGTGGCTGACCTGCGTGTTCGGCTCGGCGCCGAAGACGGTGGCCGCGCCCGAGAACAGCTTGGCGTTGGAGACGACCTGGGCATGGACCTCCAGCCCGATCACGACCTCCCAATCGCCGGTATCACCCTGGATCAGCATCGTTCTTCTCTTTCCGATCGCATGCCTGGCCCGGTCACGCCCGGCTCGCCACGAAGGGCGGGATTTCCTCGAAGCGCGCGGCGGACTCGAGCGCCCCGGCCACCTTGAACACGGTCTCCTCGTCGAAGGGCCGGCCGATCACCTGCAGCCCGAGCGGCAGGCGCTCCGCCGACAGCCCCGCCGGCACCGAGATGCCGGGCAGCCCGGCGAGGTTCGCCGGCACCGTGAAGACGTCGTTCAGGTACATCTGGATCGGGTCGTCCATGCGCTCGCCGATCGCGAAGGCGGCGCTCGGCGCGGTCGGCGCCAGCACGACGTCGCAGCGCTCGAACGCGGCGCGGAAATCGTCGGCGATGCGCGTGCGCACCTTCTGGGCCTTCAGGTAGTAGGCGTCGTAATAGCCGGCCGACAGGACGTAGGTGCCGATCAGGACGCGGCGCTGCACCTCCGCGCCGAAGCCCTCGCCGCGGGTGTTCTCGTACATCTCGCGCAGGCTCGCCCCGTCGACGCGCAGGCCGTAGCGCACGCCGTCGTAGCGCGCGAGGTTCGAGGACGCCTCGGCCGGTGCCACGATGTAGTAGGCCGGCAGCGCGTATTTGGTGTGCGGCAGGCTGATCTCGACCGGCTCGGCGCCCATGGTGCGCAGCCAGTCCATGCCCTGCTGCCACAGCCGCTCGATTTCCGCCGGCATGCCGTCGATCCGGTACTCCTTCGGGATGCCGACCCGAAGGCCGCGGACGTCGCCGGTCAGCGCCGCCGCGTAGTCCGGCACCGGCCGGTCGACCGAGGTCGAATCCTTGGGATCGTAGCCCGCCATCGATCCCAGCATCAGCGCCGCGTCGCGCACCGTGCGGGTCATCGGGCCGGCCTGATCGAGCGAGGAGGCGAAGGCGACGATGCCCCAGCGCGAGCAGCGCCCGTAGGTCGGCTTCAGCCCGACGATGCCGACGAACCCGGCCGGCTGGCGGATCGAGCCGCCGGTGTCGGTCCCGGTCGCGGCCATTACGCAGCGCGCGGCCACGGCCGCGGCCGAGCCGCCCGACGAGCCGCCGGGGACCAGCTTGCGCGTCCACACCCATTCCTGGACCGGGCGCGGCTGGCGCGCCGCGGCCGTCAGCTCGCCCGCCCCGTCCATCGAGGCGTCGCGCTGGGCGAGCGTTCCCTGGCTCCAGGGGCTGATCACCGGGCCGTAATGGCTGGTGATGTTGGCCGAGCCCATGGCGAACTCGTCCATGTTGAGCTTGCCCAGCATCACGGCGCCGTCGCGGAACAGGTTGGCCGTGACGGTCGACTCATAGGTCGGGCGGAAGCCGTCGAGGATGTGGCTGCCGGCGGTGGTCAGCACGCCTTCGGTGCAGAACAGGTCCTTCACGCCGATCGGGATGCCGTCCAGCGCGCGCGCCTCGCCGCGCGCGCGCCGCGCGTCCGCGGCGCGCGCCTGCGCCAGCGCGATCTCCGGCGTCTCCGTGACGAAGGCGTTCAGCGGGCGCGCCGCCTCGACCGCATGGATGTGCGCCTCGGCCAGCTCGACCGCGGAGAAGTCCTTCGCGGCGAGGCCGTCCAAGGCCTCGCTCACGGTCATCAAGGTCAGGTCACGGGTCATTCGACCACCTTCGGAACGGCGAAGAAACCCTCGGCGCCGTCGGGCGCGTTGGCGAGGACCTTGTCCCGGATGTTGCCGTCCGTGACCACGTCCGGGCGCCGGCGCAGCTTCTGCGCGACGACGCTGCTCATCGGTTGGACGCCCTCGGTCTCGACCTCGGCGAGTTGCTCGACGAAGTCCAGGATCCGGCTCAGTTCGCCGGCGAGATGCTCCTGCTCGTCTTCCGGCACCTTGATGCGGGCCAGGTGGGCGATCTTCGCCACGGTGGCCTTGTCCAGCGACATGGGGTGGGTGTCTCCGTCCGTACCGCCGCCGCGTCCGGCACGTCGGGCGCCGGGCGGCGAAATATCAGCTTGCAAATTGAGAGGCGGCGCGAAAGCTAACACCCGCTATGGCGATCCGCAACCCCACCGACCTTCCCCGCGCCGTGCCGAAAGGCAAGCGCCTCCTGGGCCTCGACCTCGGCACCCGCACCATCGGCATGGCCGTGTGCGACCCGGGCCTGCGACTCGCCACGGCGGTCGGCACCATCCGGCGCCTGAAGCTCGCCGAAGACCTGCGCGCGCTGGCGCGCGCGGTCCGCGAATGGGATGCGGGCGGGTTCGTGATCGGGCTGCCGATCAGCATGGACGGAAGGCACGGCCCCGCCACCGACCGGGTCCGCAGCTTCGGCGCCAGCCTGCTCCAGCACGCCGACCTGCTGGGATGCGAGCCGGAGATCGCCTATTGGGACGAGCGGCTGTCCACCCATGCCGCGACCGAGGCGATGATCGAGGCCGGGATGAAGCGCCGGCGGCGCGAGGAGCTGGTCGACGCCGTCGCCGCGGCGCACATCCTGCAATCCTACCTGGACGCGCTGGCCCGCGACGGCGCGACCTGACGGCCCGGCCATGAGCCAGGCCCCCGCCGTCCTCGGTGCGCTCGCGCCGATCTTCCTGCTGATCCTGCTCGGCTTCGCGGCAAGGCGCTGCGGGTTCCTGCCGGACGCCTTCTGGGCGCCGGCCGAACGGCTCACCTATTACGTCCTGTTCCCGGCGCTGATCGTCGACAGCCTCGCGCGCGCCGACCTCGCCGGCCTCGCCTTCGGGCCGGTGGCCGCCGCCCTGACCGGCCCCATCCTGGCGGCGGCCGCGCTGCTGGCCGTGCTGCGGCGGCGGTTCGGCCTCGACGGGCCGGCCTTCACCTCCGTCCTGCAAGGCGCGATCCGGCCCAACACCTATGTCGGCATCGCCGCGGCGCGCGCGCTGTTCGGCGCCCCCGGCCTGGCGACGCTCGCGGTCGGGCTCGCGACCGTCGTGCCGCTGGTGAACGTGCTGAGCGTCGTCGCTCTCCAGCGCCACGGCGACGCCCGGGTGGGGCGCGGCCTCTCCGGCGTCCTGCCGGGCATCGTCCGCAACCCGATCATCCTCGCGGTCGCGGCCGGCGGCGCGGCCAACCTCGCCGGCGCCGGCGCCCTGCCGGTGGTCGCGCCGACGCTGCGCATCCTCGGCGAAGCCTCGCTCACCCTGGGCCTGCTCGCCGTCGGCGCCGGGCTGGTCCCGTCATCGGTCGGCGCGTCCGGCCGCGACATCCTCCTGGCGGGCGGGCTGAAACTGGCGGCCGTGCCCCTCGCCACGGCGCTCGCCGGCCGCCTGCTCGGGCTCGACGGCATGACGCTCGCGGTCGCGGTGCTGTTCAACGCCCTGCCCGCCTCGGCGTCCTCCTACATCCTGGCGCGCCAGATGGGGGGCGATCACCGCCTGATGGCCGGCATCATCACCGGCCAGACCGTGGCCGCCGCCCTCACCCTGCCCCTGGCGCTCGCCCTGCTGGCGTGAGCCGGACGCTCCGCCGGCCGCCGGCCGAGAGAGGCGGTCAGGAGCGCCAGAACGGCTTGGACGTCTCCTGGTCCACGTCCGCGCGCGAGACGCCGATGTCGCTGAGAAGGTAGTCCGGGAGCTCGGAAAGCCTGCGGCGCTGGGAAGCCCTGGCCTGCCACGTGAGCAGCTGGTCGGACAGCGACACGATCCCGCCTGCGACGCGGGCCAGCACCGAGGGCTGGCGCCCCTGCCTGGCCGGCAGCGTGACGGCGGGGATCCGGGACACGGTCTGGTTGGTGCAGGTGGTCATCGCAGTTCTCCTAATCCGTTGCGGCCTCGACGGCCGTTGGAATAAGCTGAATCTCGTCGCTTCTGGGCTTGCGGACAAACGATGCTTTCTCATAAATTGAATTAGGAAAATTCATCCGGAGCGAGGAGCGATGGCCAGGCGTTTGCCGCCCTTGAACGCGTTGCGGGCCTTCGAGGCCGCCGCCCGCCACATGAGCTTCACGCGCGCCGCGGACGAGCTGAACGTGACGCAGGCGGCCATCAGCCACCAGATCAAGGCGCTGGAGGAGACGCTCGGCGTCGCGCTGTTCCGGCGGCTGAACCGGGCGCTGCAGCTGACCGCCGCGGGCCAGGCCTACCTGCCGCCGCTGCGCGACGCCTTCGACCAGATGGCCGAGGCGACCGCGCGCCTGAAGGCGTCGGAGAACACCGGCCAGCTCACCGTCAGCACGCTCGCGTCCTTCGCCGGCAAGTGGCTGGTGCCCCGGCTGCCGCGGTTCCAGCACCGCAACCCCGGCATCGACGTGCTGATCTCGACGACCTCCCAGCTCGTCGACTTCACGCATCAGGAGGTCGACCTCGCGATCCGGTTCGGCCGGGGCGGCTGGGCGGGACTGAGATGCGAGAGGCTGCTGACGGAGGAGATCTTTCCGGTCTGCACCCCGGCGCTGGCGGAAGGGATGCGCACGCCGCAGGACCTGGTGAAGGCCACGCTGCTCCACGACGACTTCCGGATCGGCTGGGAGATCTGGCTCGCCGCGGCCGGCGTCTCCGGCGTCGACCACCGGCGCGGGACCCGCTTCACGGATTCGTCCCTCGTGCTGCACGCGGCCCTGGCCGGCCAGGGCATCGGGCTCGGACGCCACGTCCTCGTGGCCGACGACCTGGCCAGCGGCCGGCTGGTCCGGCTGTTCGACATCACCCTGCCGAGCGAGATCGCCTACTGGGTCGTGGCGCCCGAGCGGCATTTCGAGCGGCCCAAGGTCAAGGCGTTCCGCGACTGGCTGCACGAGGAGGCCCAGGCCCATCTCGACGCCGGACACGGATGGGCGGCGGCGTCGTGACCGGACCGCTTACCGGCATCAGGGTCCTGGACATGACCCGCGTTCTCGCCGGGCCGAGCGCGACGCAGGTCCTCGGCGATCTCGGCGCCGACGTCGTGAAGGTCGAGCGGCCGGGCCAGGGCGACGACACGCGCCGCTGGGGCCCGCCCTGGCTGGACGACGGCGAGGCCAGTGCCGGCGGTGAAGGTGCCGGGGGCGAGAGCGCCTATTTCCTGTCCGCCAACCGCAACAAGCGCTCGCTCACCCTCGACTTCACCTCGGCGGAGGGGCAGGCCCTGGCCCGCCGGCTGGCCGGACGCGCCGACGTCCTGGTCGAGAACTACAAGGTCGGCACGCTCGCCCGCTACGGGCTCGGCTGGGACCAGCTGCGCGCCGACCATCCCGGCCTCGTCTACTGCTCGATCACGGGGTTCGGGCAGACCGGCCCCTACGCCCCGCGCGCCGGCTACGACTTCCTCGTCCAGGCGATGGGCGGGATCATGAGCCTGACCGGGGAGCCGGAGGGCGAGCCGCAGAAGATCGGCGTCGGCATCGCCGACCTGATGACGGGCATGTACGCGCTGGTCGCGATCCTGGCGGCTTTGCGGCACCGCGACCTCACCGGCGTCGGCCAGCACGTCGACATGGCGCTGCTCGACACCCAGGTCGCCTGGCTCAGCTATGCCGGCCAATACTACCTCACCAGCGGCGAGGTCACGCCGCGCACGGGCAACGCCCATCCCACCATCGTTCCCTACGAGGCGTTTGCCGCATCCGACGGCCACGTGATCCTCGCGGTCGGCAACGACGCGCAGTACCGGCGGTTCTGCGGCTTCGCCGGGCGGCCCGATCTCGCCGACGACCCGCGCTTCGCGACCAACGAGGCGCGGGTGCGCAACCGCGGGGTCCTGGTGCCGATCCTGCGCGAGGTGATCGCCGGCCATCCCCGGCGGCACTGGATCGAGGGGCTGGAGAAGCTGCACGTCCCCTGCAGCCCGATCAACCGCGTCGACCAGGTGTTCGCCGACCCGCAGGTCCGGGCGCGGGGCATGGAGATCGGGATGCCCCATCCGGGGGCGTCCGACCCCGTCCGCCTGATCGGCAGCCCGATGAAGCTGTCTGAGACGCCCGTGTCCTACCGCGCCCCGCCTCCCCTGCTCGGCCAGCACACGGACGAGGTGCTGCGCGACTGGCTGGAACTCCCCGACGCGGAGATCGGGCGGCTGCGCGCGCTGCGGGTGGTGTGAACCCGACACGCCCCCGCCAGCACCCCGCCAAGCACCCCGTTGCGGCCCGCGGGGCTGCCCCCTATAGTCCGCCCCTGAAATGGAAAAGCCCCATACCGACGCCGTCTTCTTCCATCGCCACCTGCTGGCCATCCAGGGCCTGAAGGCGGCGGAAGTAACGGCGTTGCTCGACCTCGCGGACGGCTACGTCGAGCAGAACCGCCGTCACGACAAGAAAGCCTCCGTCCTTCGCGGCCGGACGGTGATCAACCTGTTCTTCGAGAACTCGACCCGCACGCGCACCTCGTTCGAGCTTGCGGGCAAGCGGCTCGGCGCCGACGTCATCAACATGAGCGTGTCGTCCAGCTCGGTGAAGAAGGGCGAGACCCTGATCGACACCGCGATGACGCTGAACGCGATGCACCCCGACGTGCTGGTCGTGCGCCATCCCGAGTCGGGCGCGGTCAAGCTGCTCGCGGACAAGGTCCGCTGCGCGGTGATCAACGGCGGCGACGGCAGCCACGAGCATCCGACCCAGGCGCTGCTGGACGCGCTGACCATCCGCCGGCGCAAGGGCCCGCTCGAGGGGCTGACGGTGGCGATCTGCGGCGACATCCTGCACAGCCGGGTCGCGCGGTCCAACGTCCACCTGCTGAACATCATGGGCGCGCGGGTCAGGGTCGTCGCCCCGCGCACCCTGCTGCCGGTCGACGTCGACCGCCTCGGGGCGGAGGTCCACCACGACATGCGGACCGGCCTCGAGGATGCCGACATCGTGATGATGCTGCGCCTCCAGCTCGAACGGATGCAGGGCCAGTTCGTACCCTCCGTGCGGGAATACTTCCGCTTCTTTGGCCTCGACTACGAGAAGCTGAAGGTGGCCCGGCCGGACGCCCTGATCATGCATCCGGGGCCGATGAACCGCGGCACGGAGATCGATTCGGAACTCGCCGACGACATCCACCGCAGCGTGATCCTCGACCAGGTCGAGCTCGGCGTCGCCGTGCGCATGGCCTGCCTCGACATCCTGACCCGCGACAGGCCGGGGAACGCCCGATGAGCCGCCGCCTCGCCTTCGTGAACGCCCGCCTGCTCGACCCCGCGACCGGGCTGGACGCCGCCGGGGCGCTGCTGGTCGAGGGCAGCCGGATCGCCGATCTCGGGCCCGGGCTGTTCGCCGGCGGCGTGCCGGACGGGATCGAGACCGTCGATCTCGGCGGCGCGTGCCTGGCGCCCGGCTTCGTCGACATGCGCGTCTCCATCGGCGAGCCCGGGGAGGAGCACAAGGAGACGATCCTGACCGCGAGCCGCGCGGCGGCGGCGGGCGGCGTCACCGCGATGGCGTGCCTACCGGGCACCGACCCGGCGATCGACGACGTCGCCGCGGTCGAGTTCGTCGCGCGCCGGGCGCGGGAGGTCAAGCTGGTCAAGGTCTTCGCCCAGGCCGCGGCGACGCGGGCGCTCGGCGGGACCGAGCTGTCGGAGATGGGCCTGCTCGCCGAGGCGGGCGTGGTCGCCTTCACCGACGGGACCAGGGCGATCGCCGACGCGCTGGTGATGCGCAGGGCCTTGAGCTATGCCGCCACCTTCGACCTGCTGATCGTCCAGCATCCCGAAGAACCGAGCCTCGCGGCCGGCGGCCTGATGCATGCCGGCGAGGTCTCGACGCGCCTCGGCCTCGCCGGGATACCGCCCGAGGCGGAGGTGATCCTGCTGGAGCGCGACCTCCGCCTGGTCGAGGCGACCGGTGCTCGCTACCACGCCGCCCACGTCACGACGGCCGCCGCCGTGGACGCGGTCCGCCGGGCCAAGCGGGCGGGGCTGCCGGTCACCTGCGATACCGCGCCGCACTACTTCGCCCTGACCGAGGTCGACGTCGGCGAGTACCGGACCTTCGCCAAGGTGTCGCCGCCGCTGCGCCCGGAGATGGACCGCCGCGCCGTCGTCGAGGGCATCGCCGACGGCACCATCGACGCCATCGCCTCCGACCACACCCCGCAGGACCAGGACAGCAAGCGCGTCCCCTTCGCCTCGGCCGCGTTCGGCATCATCGGGCTGGAGACGCTGCTGCCCCTGACGCTCGAGCTGGTGCACAACGGCAAGGTGCCGCTGCTGCGCGCGCTCGGCGCGCTGACCAGCCGGCCCGCCGAGATCCTGCGCCTGCCGCTCGGCCGGCTGCGGCCGGGCGGCCCGGCCGACCTCGTCGTCTTCGATCCCGACCGGCCGTGGCGGATCGACGAGACGGCCTTCCGCAGCAAGTCCAAGAACTCGCCCTTCGACCGCAGGCCGGTCAGCGGCCGGGTGCTCCGCACGGTCGTCGACGGCCGGACCGTGTTCGAGACGGACGCGCCCTGACATGCCCGATCCGATAAGCTGGTCCTTCTCCTGGCCCTACCTGCTGGCCGCACTCGCCGGCGGCTATCTCCTGGGGTCCGTTCCCTTCGGCCTCGTGCTGACCCGCCTGTTTGGCTATGGCGACGTGCGCAGCATCGGCTCGGGCAATATCGGCGCGACCAACGTGCTGAGGACCGGGAACAAGGCGCTGGCCGCGGCGACCCTCGTGCTCGACAGCGGGAAGGGCGCGCTCGCGGTGCTGCTCGCAGCCCGGTTCGGCCCCGACGCGGCGCTGCTGGCCGCCATGGGCTCCATGCTCGGCCACACCTTCCCGGTCTGGCTCGGCTTCAAGGGCGGCAAGGGCGTCGCGACGGCGCTGGGCGTGCTGCTGGCGCTCGCCTGGCCGGTCGGCCTGATCGCCTGCGCCCTGTGGCTCCTGACGGCGCTGGCATTCCGGATCTCCTCGCTGTCGGCCCTGGTCGCGCTGGGCGCCAGCCCGCTCGCGGCGTTCTGGTTCCAGGGCCCGCAGCTCGCCCAGGCGGCCGCGTTCATCGCGGTCCTGGTGTTCGTGCGCCACCACGCGAACATCCGGCGCCTGCTGAAGGGCGAGGAGCCCCGCATAGGCCGAAAGAAAATATAAACATTAAACGAAGTTTTACGCATACTCCGGCCATCATCTCTGTACGAGAACGACAACCGGCGGAGCAAGCCCTGACGGACGGGACAGCGCAGGATCGCCCGGATGCGGACGACGGATCGTCGCGGCGCGTGGGGCCGCGCGAAACGACGATCGTCACGGAGTCGATTCGCTCGCTGTACCGCCGCAGCGTCCTGCACATGGCCGTCAACCTCGGCGTCGGCCTGCTGCTCGTGGCCGTCATCTGGCCGCGCCCGTCGCCGGCGCTGCTCGCGGGGTGGTATGCCGCGCTCGTCGGGGTGACGGTCGTGCGCACCCTGTTGAGGCGGCATTTCCATGCGAGGCGGCGCCTCGGCCCCGAGGTGCTGCTCTGGGGACGGCTCCACACGGTCGGCGCGTTCGTGGCCGGCTGCATCTGGGGATCGGCGGGGGCGCTGTTCTACGAGTCCGGCAACCTCGCCCACGAGGTGATGCTGATCCTGACGATGATCGGCATGGCGACGGGCGCCGTGTCCTTCAACGCCGCCTACCTGCCGAGCTTCGCCGGCTTCGCCGTGCCGCTGGTCCTGCCCCTGCTGGTCCGCCTGGGAATGGAGGGGGACACGGTCCACGTCGCGCTGGCGGCCATGGGGGCGGTGTACCTCGCCATGCTGCTCTCGGCCGCCACGGACCAGAACCGGATGCTGACGACCGCGCTGCGGCTGCGCCAGGAACGCGAAGGCCTCGTCCAGGAGCTGCGCCTCGCCAAGAAGCAGGCCGAGACCGCGAGCCGCGCCAAGTCCGAGTTCCTGGCCACGATGAGCCACGAGCTGCGCACGCCGCTCACCGCGATCAACGGCTTCTCCGAAATCCTCGAGAACGAGCTGTTCGGCCCGCTCGGCAACCCGCGCTACCGGAACTACGCGGCGGACATACGGGCGAGCGGCAGCCACCTGCTGGACCTGATCAACGACATCCTCGACCTCTCGAAGGCGGAAGCCGGCGCCCTGACGCTGGACCTCGGCCCGATGGACCTCGTCCAGCCGGTCGAATCGGCGGTGAGGCTGCTGCGCGAGCGCGTCGCCAGCGCCGGCCTCGACCTCGACGTCGACCTGCCGTCGGGTCCGCTGCGGATCGAGGGCGACGAGCGGGCGATCAAGCAGGCGCTGATCAACCTTCTCTCGAACGCGATGAAGTTCACCCCTGCCGGGGGACGGATCCGGATCGCCGTGGCCCGGGCCGGGGATGGCTGGGCGTCGGTCACCGTCCGCGACACCGGCATCGGCATGCGGCGGGAGGACATTCCCCTGGCGCTCAGCCCGTTCGGCCAGATCGACCGGCCCGTCGTGAAGGACCAGAGAGGCACCGGCCTCGGCCTTCCGCTCGCCAAGACGCTGATCGAACTGCATGGCGGGACGCTGGAGATGGACAGCGAGCCCGGCCTCGGCACGACGGTCACCCTGCGCATCCCCGCGTCGCGGGTCGAGGAGCCGGCATCCACCTGAATGCCCTGGCCGGACACCCCGCGGCGATGCCGGGTTGACGCGCACGCACTCTACTGTATGCTGCGCGCCATGCCTCAACCGACGCGCGCACTTTCGACCCAGGAAAGGACGGACTGGCTGCGCCTGATCCGCAGCGAGAACGTCGGCCCGGTCACCTTCTTCCGCCTGATCGAACGCTACGGCTCCGCCGCCGCGGCGCTGCGCGCCCTGCCGGAACTGGCGGCCCGCGGCGGCCGGTCCAAGCCGCTCCGGATCTGCTCGCGCGCCGAGGCCGAGCGGGAGACGGCGGCCGTCGAGCGCATCGGCGCGCGCCTTCTCGCCGCCTGCGAGCCGGAATTCCCGCCGCTGCTCGCCCACGCGGACGACTGCCCGCCCGTCCTGTGCGTTCTCGGCCACGCGCATCTGCTGGCCCGGCCCACCGTCGCGATCGTCGGCGCGCGGAACGCCTCGCTGAACGGGCGCAAGCTGGCGGAACGGATCGCCCGCGACCTGGGCGAGGCCGGCTATCTCGTCGCCTCGGGCATGGCGCGGGGCATCGATGCGGCCGCCCATGCCGGGGCGCTCGCGGCCGGCACCGTCGCGGTCGTCGCCGGCGGCGCGGACGTCTTCTATCCCGAGGAGAACCGGGACCTTCAGCTCCGTGTCGGCGCCGAAGGCGCGGTCGTGGCCGAGATGCCCGTCGGCATGCAGCCCCAGGCCCGGCATTTCCCCCGCCGCAACCGGATCATCGCCGGCCTGTCGCTGGGCGTGCTCGTCGTCGAGGCCGCCTTGAAATCGGGCTCGCTGATCACCGCGCGCATCGCCGCCGATCTCGGCCGCGAGGTGTTCGCGGTCCCGGGATCGCCGCTCGACCCGCGCTGCCACGGGACCAACGCGCTGCTGCGCGAGGGGGCTTGGCTGACCGAAGGCGCCCAGGACGTCCTGGGCGTCCTGGCGGCGCGTCCGGGGCCCCGGCTGGCCGAGCCGTCCCGGGCCACGCCGTCCGCGCCGCCCCCGGCCGAACCGCCCGAGGCGGAGCTGGGCCCGGCGCGGCGGCGGATACTGGAATGCCTCAGCCCGACGCCGGTACAGGTTGACGAACTGATCCGGGGGTGCCAATTGTCTCCGGCGGTGGTACAGACCGTGATCCTGGAGCTGGAGCTGGCCGGCCGCGTCTCGCGCCATCCCGGCAACCAGGTCTGCCTGGTCTAGCGGGTGCCTCGGCTCCGCTCGTCCCGGAGCAACGCACCACAGACAGAAAGCGGGCCTCACTTGTCTGGCAGCAACGTAGTCATCGTCGAGTCCCCGGCCAAAGCGAAGACCATCAACAAATATCTCGGGTCGGATTATACCGTTCTGGCCAGCTACGGGCATGTCCGCGACCTGCCGGCCAAGGACGGGTCGGTGCGCCCGGAAGAGGACTTCACGATGTCCTGGGAGCTGGGCGACCGCTCCAAGCGGCATCTCGACGAGATCGCGCGCGCCGTCCGGCAGGCCGACCGCGTCTATCTCGCGACCGACCCCGACCGCGAGGGCGAGGCCATCGCCTGGCACGTGAAGGAGCTGCTGGCCGACCGCCGCCTGCTCGGCAAGGCGGAGGTGCGGCGCGTCACCTTCAACGAGATCACCAAGAGCGCGGTCCTGGACGCGATGCGCAACCCGCGCGACCTCAACCAGGAACTGATCGAGGCCTATCTGGCCCGGCGCGCGCTCGACTACCTGGTCGGCTTCACGCTGTCGCCGGTGCTGTGGCGCAAGCTGCCGGGCTCGCGCTCGGCCGGCCGCGTGCAGTCGGTGGCGCTGCGCCTGATCTGCGAGCGCGAGGCCGAGATCGAGGCGTTCCGCCCGCAGGAATACTGGTCGATCGAGGTCACGTTCACCACCCCGTCCGGACAGACGCTGACCGCCCGCCTCACCCATCTCGACGGCAAGAAGCTCGACAAGTTCGCGATCGGGGAGAAGGGGGCCGCGCTCGCGGCGGTGGAGCGGCTGAAGCCGCTCGCCTACGCCGTCCGCTCTGTCGAGCACAGGCAGGTCCGGCGCAATCCCTACGCCCCGTTCACGACCTCGACGCTCCAGCAGGAAGCCTCGCGCAAGCTCGGGCTTGGCGCGACGCGCACGATGCGCATCGCCCAGAAGCTGTACGAGGGCGTCGACATCGGCGGCGAGACGGTCGGCCTGATCACCTATATGCGGACCGACGGCGTGCAGCTTTCGGCCGAGGCGATCGGCCAGACCCGCGAGCTGATCGGGCAGAGCTGGGGCGGGGAATACCTGCCGCCGACGCCGCGCATCTACAAGAGCACGGCCAAGAACGCCCAGGAGGCGCACGAGGCGATCCGGCCGACCGACCTGTTCCGCCGGCCCGAGCAGGTCGCCCGCTTCCTGGACCGCGACGAGATCCGGCTGTACGAGCTGATCTGGAAGCGCACCATCGCCGCCCAGATGGAGAGCGCGCAACTCGACCAGGTCGCGGTCGACATCGCGTCCCCCGGCGGCGAGGCGGTGCTGCGGGCCACCGGCACGGTCGTGCTGTTCGACGGCTTCCTGCGCGTCTACGCCGAGGAGAAGGACGATAGCGCGGACGAGGAGGAAGGCGGCGCGCGCCTTCCGCCGGTCAAGGAGGGGGAGGCGATGCGCCGGGGCGAGATCCGGCCCGAGCAGCACTTCACCCAGCCGCCGCCGCGCTACAGCGAGGCCAGCCTGGTGAAGAAGCTGGAGGAGCTCGGCATCGGCCGCCCGTCCACCTACGCGTCGATCATGCAGGTCCTCCAGGACCGCGACTACGTCGTCCTGGACAAGCGGCGCTTCGTCCCGCAGGACCGGGGCCGGCTCGTCATCGCCTTCCTGGCCAGCTTCTTCGAGCGCTACGTCGAGTACAACTTCACCGCCGACCTCGAGAACCAGCTCGACGACATCTCAGGCGGCCGGATCGACTGGAAGGCGGTGCTGCGCCAGTTCTGGCAGGCCTTCTCCGCCGCCGTCGAGCAGACCCGGGACCTGTCGATCTCCCAGGTCATCGACTCGCTCGACCGCGACCTCGGCCCGCATTTCTTCCCCGAAGCCGGCGACGGCAACGACCCGCGGCTCTGCCCGTCGTGCAGCGCCGGCCGCCTCGGCCTCAAGCTGAGCCGGAACGGCGCCTTCATCGGCTGCTCGCGCTATCCCGAATGCCGGTACACGCGCCCGCTCTCGGTCGCGGGCGGCGACGAGGCGCAGGAGCCGCT
The DNA here is from genome assembly GCF_035998295.1 of Arenibaculum sp. Taxonomy (NCBI): domain Bacteria; kingdom Pseudomonadati; phylum Pseudomonadota; class Alphaproteobacteria; order Rhodospirillales; family Azospirillaceae; genus Arenibaculum; species Arenibaculum sp. The sequence continues at coordinate 25,877 of NZ_DASYHS010000205.1, forward strand.
CGGCGACGGCCCGCGCGAGCTGGGCGCCGACCCCGCGACCGGCATGCCCGTCACCGTCCGGCGGGGACCCTACGGCGCCTATATCCAGCTCGGCCCCGTGCCGGGAGCGGAGCCGGCCGACGACGGCAAGCGCAAGAAGAAGACCGAGGTCGAGAAGCCGAAGCGGGTCTCGCTGCCCAAGGGCCTGGCGCCCGGCGACGTCGCCCTGGAGACCGCGCTGAAGCTGCTGGCGCTGCCGCGCGACATCGGCCGCCATCCCGAGACGGGCGAGACCATCACGGCCGGGATCGGCCGCTTCGGCCCCTACGTCAAGCACGGCCCCACCTACAAGTCGCTCACCGCCGAGGACGACGTGCTGGAGATCGGCCTGAACCGGGCCGTGTACCTGCTCGGCGAACCGGCCAAGGGACGTGCGGCCGTCCCGGCGAAGACGCTCGGCGACCATCCCGCCGACGGCAAGCCGGTGACGCTCAACAGCGGCCGCTACGGCCCCTACGTCAAGCACGGCAAGATCATGGCCTCCCTGCCCAAGGCCATGTCCGCCGACGAGATCACGCTCGAGGGTGCTGTCGAGCTGCTGGCGGCCAAGGCCGCCAAGGACGGCAAGCCGGTCCCCAAGGCGAAGGAGGCCAAGGCGCCCCCGAAGAAGGCCGCGGCGAAGGCGCCGGCCAAAACCGAGGCCAAGACGGCCGCGAAGGCGCCCGCCAAGACCCCCGCCAAGACGGCGTCCCCCGCGAAGGGCAAGGCACCCGCGAAGAAGGCCGCCGGGTCGGCGCCCGCGCGGACGTCCCGCAGGACGGCATCCGCGGAGTGACGGAGCGGCGGCAGCCCCGTTCCCCGCTGCCGTCCCGCGAGGACGTCCTGCGCTTCATACGCGAGAGCCCGACCCCGGTCGGCAAGCGGGAGATCGCGCGGGCCTTCCGCCTCAAGGGCGACGAGCGCACCGCCCTGAAGGCGCTGCTGCGCGAACTGGAGGCGGGAGGCACCGTGGAGCGCAACCGCGGCCGCCGCCTCGCCCCGCCCGCCGCGCTGCCGGAGACGGCCGTCGTCGAGGTGGCCGACATCGACGCCGACGGCGAGGTGGTGGCGCGTCCCGCCGCCTGGCCCCACGACGAACCCCCGCCCGCGATCTACATGCAGCCCGAGCGCAGGGGCCATCCGGCGCTCACGATCGGCGACCGCGTGCTCGCCCAGCTCCGCCGCCGCGGCGACGGCACCTATGACGGCCGCACGCTGCGCCGCCTGGAGCCGGATGCGGACGCGCGCGTCCTCGGCGTGATCGAGGACACGCCGGAGGGCCCTCGCCTGCGCCCCGCCGACCGCCGCCGGCGCGACGACCTCGTCGTGCTGCCGAACAACGCGGCGGAAGCGGCGCACGGCGAGCTCGTGCTGGCCGAGGTTCTGCCCTCCACCCGCCTCGGTCTGCGCCAGGCCAGGGTCGTCGAGCGGCTGGGAGCGGCCGGCGCCCCCCGGGCCGCCAGCCTGATCGCTATCCATGCCAACGACATCCCCACGGTGTTCCCGGCCGCGGCCCTCGACGAGGCGGCCCAGGCACGGCCGGTCGGCCTCGATGGCCGGACCGACCTGCGCGGCCTGCCGCTGGTCACGATCGACGGCGCGGACGCGCGCGACTTCGACGATGCGGTCTGGGCGGAGCCGGAGGACGGTCCCGGCGGCGGCTGGCATCTGGTGGTCGCCATCGCCGACGTCGCCCATTACGTGCGCCCCAGCCGGCCGCTGGACCGCGCCGCCTTCCAGCGGGGGAATTCCTGCTACTTCCCCGACCGGGTGGTGCCGATGCTGCCGGAGGCGCTGTCCAACGGGCTGTGCTCGCTGCGCCCGGGCGAGGACAGGGCCTGCATCGCGGTCCATCTCCATGTCGGCCCC
>NZ_DASYHS010000206.1:0-2576 GCF_035998295.1 Arenibaculum sp.
TTCGACGCGGACAAACCCGTGTCCGCGGTCCGCCACCTGCTGCCCGACGGCGCGCAGGTCGTGACGCTCGACGCGATGCGCCTGCCCGACGCCATGCTGACCGACCGCCGCACCTACCTGGCGCCGATCAACTGGGCCACCAACTTCGTCTTCTTCCGCGACGAGACCGGCCAGCACACCCGGGTCGTGACGGCGAACTACTGGGGCGCCTACGGCGGTCCGGGCCAGCGCCTCTACCATCGCCTGTTCGACGCCGGCGGCGAGACGATCGCGGAGTGGGTGGACGAGCTGCCGGGGCCGAACGCGACCGTCGTCGTCGACAGCGCCGAAGTGCGCGAGCGCTTCGGCCTCGACGGCTTCTGCGGCTCGCTGTTCCTGCACGTGATCGGGGCCGCCGGGCACGACGTCGTCAAATACGCGCTCGACACCTATGGCGATGCCGACACGGTGCTGTCCTGCACCCACGACGCCAACGCCTGGCCGGCCGACTACTACGCCGGACTGCCGGCGCCGCGCGAGGGCGAGCGGGTGATCTTGTGGGTGCAGAACAGCCACCCCTGCCCGATTCCGGCGGGAGAGATCGGGCTGAACCTGATGGGCCGCGGCGACGTCGCCCGCCATGCCCGGGCGATCCCGCCCTTCGCGACCGTCGCGATCGAGGTCGGCGGCCTGCTGCCCGGCGCGCGCTGGCCGCAGCAGGTCGAGGTGTCGGCGGGCCGGCACTTCGTGCGGCCGCGCTACGAGGTGATCACCGCGGCCGGGCGACGGCGCATCGCCCACGCCAATGTCGAGCGCACCGACCTCTCGCCCGATCCGCGGCTGCCGGAACTGCGGCCCCTGCTGGGCAAGGGCCACATCCTGCCGGCGCCGGTGCTGCCGGTGGACCGGTTCCGCACGATCGCGCTGCCGACCCCGATGGCGCGCAGCCAGGCCGAGCTGCCGCTGACGGCGCTTCTGTTCGACGCGTCCGGCGAGCAGGTCGCGGAGCACCGCTTCGGCAACCTCGCGCGCAGCGACAGCATCGCGGTCGAGGCGGCGGACCTGATGGAGCGTGCCGGCCGGACGCTGCCATCCGGCTACGGGCACCTGGAGCTGATCTACGACTTCGACGCCGGGGGTGCCGCCGACGGGTGGCTGCACGGGCTGTTCCGCTACGAGGACCGCGTCTCCGGCCACGGGGCGGAGACCAGCTTCGGCGGCCATGTCTACAATACGGTGCTGACCTACCGGAACGAGCCCCAGAGCTATGCCGGGCGCCCGCCCGGGCTCTCGACGCGGCTGTTCCTGCGGCTGGGCCCGGCGCCGCTCGACAGCTTCTGCCACCTGGTCTACCCGGCCTCGACGCCGTGGCACGCGACGTCGCGGACCGACCTCGTGCTGACGCGGCGCGACGGCGTCGAGGTCGCGCGCAGGCGCATCGACATCCCCTGCGGCGGCTCGCACCTGTTCCGCTACCGCGAGACCTTCTCCGCGCAGGAGCAGGCGGCGGCCGGCGAGCACGCCCATATAGTGATACGCGACACGACGTGCCGCCTCTTCGGTTATCACGGTCTGATGAACGGGGAGCGGAGCTTCAGCCTGGACCACATGTTCGGGTTCTGAGCCAAGGAACGGAAAGCATGGCCGAACACCACCACACCAAGGTCCTGATCATCGGCGCCGGCCCGGCCGGCTACACGGCGGCGATCTACGCCGCGCGCGCCAACCTCGCCCCCATCGTCGTCCAGGGCATGCAGCCCGGCGGCCAGCTCACGATCACCACGGACGTAGAGAACTATCCCGGCTTCGCGGACGTGATCCAGGGCCCCTGGCTGATGGAGCAGATGGCCAGGCAGGCGGAGCATGTCGGCACGCGCATGATCTTCGACCTGATAACGGAGGTCGACTTCTCGCGCCGGCCCTTCGTGTGCAAGGGCGACGGCGGCGACACCTACACGGCCGACACCGTCATCATCGCGACCGGCGCGCAGGCGCGCTGGCTCGGCCTGCCGAGCGAGAAGGAGTTCGCGGGCTTCGGCGTGTCGGCATGCGCGACCTGCGACGGCTTCTTCTTCCGCGGCAAGGAGGTCTGCGTCATCGGCGGCGGCAACAGCGCGGTCGAGGAGGCGCTGTACCTGACCAACCACGCCTCCAAGGTGACGGTGATCCACCGGCGCGACCAGTTCCGCGCCGAGCGCATCCTCCAGGACCGCCTGTTCCGCAACCCGAAGGTCGAGGTCGTCTGGAACAACGTGGTCGAGGAGATCCTCGGCACGGCCGGGGACGGCGGCCCGAGATCGGTGACCGGGGTGCGCATCCGCGACACCGGTACCGGCGAGCGGCGCGACCTGAAGGTCGACGGCGTGTTCGTCGCGATCGGCCACGACCCCGCGACGGCGGTGTTCCGGGGCAAGGTCGACATGGATGCCGAAGGCTACATCCTGACGGCGCCCGACCGCACGGCCACGAACGTGCCCGGCGTGTTCGCGGCGGGCGACGTGAAGGACAAGGTGTTCCGCCAGGCGGTCACGGCCGCCGGCATGGGCTGCATGGCGGCGCTCGAGGCCGAGAAGTTCCTGGCCGAGCACGAGGGGCCG
>NZ_DASYHS010000213.1:0-4937 GCF_035998295.1 Arenibaculum sp.
AAGCTGACGAAATCGGGCGTCCGCAAGGCCGGTCGCAAGCGCCGGAGGCGGTAGCATGTCGACGCTCTGGCGCGACACCACGGACAGCGGCCGCCGCGAGCTCTTCGCGGCGGCCGTTCGCCAGTTCCGGCAGTACGGGACCGTCTCAGGCACCGGGAGCGTCTCGTTCGCCAACCCGACGGCGCCGGTGTTCATCGAGACGACCGGCAACGTCTACTCGATCCATGGCGCGCTGCTCACGTCGCCGCCGCGCATCGCGACGGGGCCGGTGTCGTTCACGGTCGGGCAGGGGAGTGACGCCGGCATGGCGTCGGCGCCCGTGCCCGGCTCCTACGTGCCGCCGCTGCCGGGCCGCAAGCCGGCGCCGCCGGTCATGACGGCATCCGCGCCGCCGATCCCCGGGCGCAAGCCGACCGTGCCGGTGCAGACGGCGGACACCTCAGTCCTGTATGGGGCGGCGCCTGAGGGCGGCGTGATGCTGGCCGGGATGGGCGGGGGCTGGCTCCCCTGGGTACTGGGAGCTGCCGTTGTTGGGGCGTTCGCACTGTCCCGACGCTGATTGGCGCTCAGGTTACCGCGTCGGCCGTATCGGTCCTGCAGGAGCCCGCCGGGGTAGCACTCGGCGGGCTCTTTTGCGTCCGTGACGTGTGGTACCCGCGCCGCGCATCCCGCGACATTTTGACGCATCTTTTGTAGTGCGCCCGGATGGTTTCACGCGGAACGTCTTCGGTGAGCGCAACCGATGCGATAGCCCGGTCGAGGTCGATGCCGGCGGACTGCATCTCGATCACGCGCCGGCCGGCCGCTTCCATGCGCGCCCACCATGCTCTCTGCTCGGCTTCCTGGCGTGCCTGGGCCTCGTCCTCGCCGGCATGATCGAGCAGCCGGCGCGCAATGGAGAGATAGTATTTTCCAAGGCGGCGCGCGGCATCCGGCGTCAGCGCGCGAATAATACGGCTATCCATGTTCCGACCCGAAGCTACCCAATGGAACATAAGGGTATTCAGGCGGGGACGGATTTCCAAGCCATTGACAACATTCGGAAAAAGCGTCTCAGGCTATTTCCATAATATATCTTATCGGACAAATGGCTATGGACGCGCCGGTTACTGGTCGGCCCACCCTTCCGTCCGGCAAAGGGTCCGGACCGACGGCACTGCGGCCATCCATTCCCACCAAGCCCGTATCGGCGGCCGGTCATCGACGAGCCGGCGGAACTCCGGAACGTTGATGCCGTAGCGCATCATCGGCGCTGCGTGCAGGTCGGCCAGGCTCGGCTCGGGCGTTCCGGCCAGGAACGGGCCGTCGCCCATTATTGCCGCCAGCGCGTCCAGCGTCCGCGACGCGAGGCTCGCGGCAGGCGCCGGGGCCGTCCAGCCGGCCTGCCCGCCCGCGCGCCGGTACGCGACGTGGAAATCCCAGACCCAGCATCGGTACGCATAGGCGTCGAGCACGCCGACGGCCTGGTTCATCCGCGCCCGCGCCCTCGGCGCCTGGAGTTGAAGCTTCGGTCCGTCGAAGGCCTCGTCCAGATAGCGCGTGATGGCCGCCGTCTCGTACAGCACGAAGCCTCCGTGGTCGATCGCGGGCACGCGCCCGAACGGATGGACGGCATCGTAGCCGGCCGGCAGGCCCGCGGCGGAGAACGGATCGACGGTCATGACTTCGAACGGGATTCCTTTGAAATCAAGGGTCAGGAGGACGATCCTGACATAGACGCTTTCCTGCATTCCGAAGACGGTGACGGTCATGCGACGGGCTCTACTGGGCGACGAGGGTGACGCGCGCGACCTGCGGGGCCGAGTCCGTCGCCGGTATGCCCGACGGGACGAAGACCACGGTGGCGCCGTCGGCGATCGCCCGGCGCAGGCCGAGCGTCTTCATGGTGTCGGTCACGTCGTAGCTGTAGGTGCGGGTCGCCTCGACCGCCGCGAAGAAATTGAGCGTGCCCACCCGGCCGCCCGCCCCCTGCCCTTCGCTCGGCCTCGTCCCGGCCGGCGGCACCAGATGGACCGCGTAAAGGATTCCGGGCTGGTCGTCGGCGCGCACGCCGTCGAGGACGAGGAAGATGCGGGTGCCGCGTTCCATGGCCGCGGGCGCCGCCTCGGTCGGCCGCAGAGGCACCTCCACGGGATCGGCGAGGAGCGCCACCGGCCCGCTCGCCGCACCGGTGGCGACGACCGTCGGCGGCCCGGCCGTCGAGCCCTGGGCCCGCAGGTCCGGGCCGGGATCGGCCAGCGCCATCAACAGCATGACGACGCCGGCGAGGATCGTGGCGCTCAGGGCCCTTCCGATCCGCTTACGCATTGCTCGATACTCCCTTTGGAGCGGCATCGGTTCTCCAAGACAAAAACCGGCACTCGGCGGATTCCATTGATCCTCCGGGTGCCGCGATCCTTCAGGCGGCGTCGCGAACGCCGGGTTCCCCGGGCGGCGGCGACTCGCCGGCCCGTCCTCCGGCCGCCCCGATCCGGCCGGAGACCGCCTCCACCCGTTCCCAGGCACTCGGCGGCAGCGCGAGGAGGACGTCCTCGTTCGCATCCAGGACGTGGAGCATACCATCGACGACCTCTATCGAGCAGCCTTCCGCTTCGACCTCGCCATGCCGGCCGCAGATGCGCCAGGCCACGGGCGGGCCGGCTTCCTCCCGTCCCGCCCAGGCGCCATCCTCGGCGAAGACGTCGTCAGGGTCTATGACCCTCGCCGGCACGGTGGGAGCCTCGGCGGTGCGCCGGTATGGCAATAAAACTAAAAGGTATTTCAACATTGTGGGAGCGAATCTTCATTCAGCAGATGATCCGAGGCCGGCCCGAGCCGCGATGCCGATCATCGCGCCTGCATGGTTAATTCGCCGTGAAGCATGACGCGTCCGCCCTGCTCGGCTAAGGTCGGCGCCACCACTGCCCGGCACCACTCTGCCCAGGCCCCCTCTGCCCGGGCCTCCTCTGCCCAGGACCGACGAACGACATGAGCAACATCGACCGCCTGCTCGCGATCATGGCCCGGCTGCGCGACCCCGAGGCCGGATGCCCCTGGGACCTGGAGCAGTCCTTCCGGACGATCGCCCCGCACACGATCGAGGAGGCCTACGAGGTCGCGGACGCGATCGAGCGCGCGGACATGGACGACCTGCGCGAGGAACTCGGCGACCTGCTGTTCCAGGTCGTCTTCTACGCCCAGATGGGCCGGGAGCAGGGAGCCTTCGACTTCGAGGCCATCGCCGGCACGATCGCCGACAAGATGATCCGGCGCCACCCCCACGTCTTCGGCGAGGACCGCGTGGACGACGCCGCGCAGATGGTCGGCCGCTGGGAATCCCAGAAGGCGGCCGAGCGGGACGACAGGGCCGCCGCCCAGGGGCGCCGGGCAAGCGTGCTCGACGGCGTGATCGGCGCCCTGCCCGCCCTCACCCGCGCCGTGAAGCTCCAGAAGCGGGCCGCGCGCGTCGGCTTCGACTGGACGGAAGCCGCGGATATCCTCGACAAGATCGAGGAGGAAGTGCTGGAGCTGCGGGCCGAGCTGGCCGGCCGGGACCGGGCCCGGATGGAGGACGAGCTGGGCGACCTGCTGTTCGCGCTCGCCAACCTCGCCCGGCGCCTCGACATCGATCCCGAAGCGGCGCTGCGCGGCACGAATGCGAAGTTCGAGCGGCGGTTCCGCCGCATCGAGGAACTGCTGCACCTGCAGGGCCGCAGCGCCGAGGCCGCCGGCCTGGACGAGATGGAAGCGCTCTGGCAGCAGGCGAAGACCGAGGAAAGGTAGACGGCGGATCAGCGGGCGCCGACGCCGAACAGCAGGTCGCGCAGTTCGATCCAGCTCGCGCGGTCGGGCGCCAGGAGCAGCCCGCCGCTGTGTTCGGTCGGCGCATAGCGCCCGCCGTCGAGCTTGGCGTGGTACCCTCCGGCTTCCGCGTGCAGCAGCGTCCCCGCGGCATGGTCCCAGGGCATGATGCGGCGGTAGACGGAGAAATGCGTCTCGCCCGAAACGAGGCCGAGATACTCGTGGGCGGCGCAGTGCAGGGAGAACGCGCGTTCGACCAGCGGGATCTGCCGCTCTAGCCGCTCGCGCACGGGGCGCTCGAAGTAGCGCGTCGACACGGTGCCGGTCATGCCGGCCGGCGCCGTGGCCGGTGCCGCCGACAGCCGGACGCCGCCGAGCCAGGCCCCCTCGCCTTTCGCGGCCGTGGCGATACGCCCGCCGCAGGGATCGAGGATCCAGCCCGCAAGCGTCTCCCCGGCCCTGGCGAACGCCACCATGACCCCGAAGGCCGGGTTGCCGGAAGCGAAGTTCGACGTGCCGTCCACGGGATCGACGATCCATACCGGCGCGTCGTCGAAGATGCGCGCGAGTACCCGCGTGTCGCCGGCCGCGGCCTCCTCGCCGATGACGACGGAGCCCGGAACGAGGTCGGTCAGCCGCTCGGTCAGGCGCCGCTCGGCCGCCTCGTCGGCCACCGTCACCAGGTCGCCCGGCCCCTTCTCGCGGATCTCGCCCGTCCCCAGCCTGCGGAACCGGGGCAGGATCTCCGCCTCGGCGACCTCCCGCATGATCGAGGCGACGCGGTCGATGTCAGGCAGCATTCGCGCATTCCCGATGACGAAAAGGCCGCGCGTCGCGGCCGCAGGCGCCCTAGATAGGGCAATCGGCCCGGCGGCGGCAAGAGAGAGGGCCGCGGAATTGCTCCCGCGGCCCTCCTTCGTCTCCGGATCGGATGGAACGACCGGGGCTTAGAAGCCCATGTCGCCCATGCCGCCCATTCCACCCATGCCGCCCGGGCCGCCGGCCGGGGCCTTCGGCTCCGGCTTCTCGGCGACCATGGCCTCGGTGGTGATCAGCAGGCCGGCGACCGAGGCCGCGTCCTGCAGCGCGGTGCGCACCACCTTGGTCGGGTCGATGATGCCGGCCTTGACCAGGTCGCAGTACTGGCCGGTCTGGGC
>NZ_DASYHS010000111.1:0-2110 GCF_035998295.1 Arenibaculum sp.
CGCAGCAGCAACAGCAATGGAGGCCCAGGCGCAGCCCGTGCCGCCATGCCGTGCCCGCGTCGGCCGCCAGGGCATGGCCGCGCCCCGGCATCTCCCGGCAGCAGGCGAGGTGGCGCGCCTTCCACGCCGTGAACTGGAGCGTGCCGGCGGCCAGCACGACCAGGCCGGATGCGGCGGGGACGGCGCGCGCCAGCGCCGGATGCCGCATCTCCGCCGCCGCCAGGGCTACGCCCAGCGCGAAGACGGCCATTCCCGCCACGGCCCACACGAGGAAGTACCCCGCGCCCGCCAGCGCGGTCAGCCGGCCGAGGTGCGCCCCGTCCGCCCGGCCGACCGCCCGCCCGACCGCCCGGCGGTAGCGCCGCAACATCGGCACCAGGGACGGCAGCATCATCGCCGCGGTCATCGCGACCCACATGCCGAGGAACGAGGCCGCGGCGCCGGGCCAGGTCTGCCCGGGCATCCGCATCCACGCCATCGACATCGTCCAGCCGCCGGGCATCGGCATCCCGCCCATCGCCGACATGGACGTGCACCAGGCGACGGTCACCGCCGCGCCGGCGGCGAACAGAACCGCGGAGACGGCGAGGAAGGCTCCGTCGGAGGCTCGCCCGGAAACCATATCGAAGGTCCCCCGTTCCTCAGCGCGCGCCGTACTCGTCGCGGCGGCGCCACCAGACGCCCGTCTCGTTGCGGCCCCTGGGCGCGCGGTCGAGCCACTGGTACGCGCCCCACAACCCGTCCAGCCCGCGCGCGTAGGCGGAATAGGTGTGGTAGACGGCGCCGTCCTCGAGCACGAACGCGCTCATGCCCGGCCTGTCGCGATGGTAGGTGGCCGCGTCGGTCCCGCACATGGCCGCGAACGCGTCCTCTGCTCCGGCCCCGCCGCCCTCCTGGCCGCTCCGCCACTCGAACCGCGCCTCGCGGCGGTAGTTGTAGTCGACGTCCCCCTCGCGCTGCTGCTCCTCGGTGAACCAGACATTGAAGTCGAAGCAGAAGTCGCCGTCGGGCGAGGACGCCCAGGGAAAGCTCCAGCCCATGCGCCGCCTGTACGCCTGCAGCTTCTCCAGCGGCGCCCGCGACACCGCCGCCAGCGTGACATCGTGGTTCGCGAGGTGGACGACGGACCCGTTGAAGCCGTCCGCGATCATCGAGCAGGAGGGACAGCCCGCCGTGTAGTCGGGTCCGAACATGAAGTGATAGACGAGGAGCTGCGAGCGCCCCTGGAACAGGGCCGCCAGCGTGGCGCTCCCCTCTTCGGTCTCGAACCGGTATTCCTTGTCGATCCGCACCCATGGCTGCTCCTGCCGCCGCCGGGCCAGCTCGTCGCTGCGCCGCGTCAGATCCTTCTCGGCCTCGAGCAGCTCGATCCGCGTCGCCATCCACTCCTCGCGCGTTCCGGTCCTGTGGCTCGTCATCGTTCTTCTCCCTCCTTGCTGGCGTCCGTCGGCGTCCGATCTTTCCGGTGGCCGCCGGTCCCGCGATACACTTAGCCTCGGACGTCGAAACGGGGGGAGTTACAACGGTGGCGGGATTGCGATGGACTCGCTGATCACGGCCGCGGCGCGCGCGCTCGCGACGGGCGACCCCCTCGGCGCCCTGAAGCGGGTCGCGCTGCGCGAGGACGCGGCCGCGCTGGCGCTGCGGGGCATCGCGATGGCGCAGCTCGGCGACCTCGTCCGCGCGAAGGCCCTCCTGCGCCGTGCCGCGCGCGCCTTCGGCCCGAAGGAGGCGGTGGCCCGCGCGCGGTGCGTCGTCGCCGAGGCCGAGATCGCCCTCGTCTCGCGGGACCTGGGCTGGCCCGCGAAGGCGCTCGACGCGGCGCGCGCGACCCTTGAGGCGCATGGCGACCTCGTGAACGCCGCGCATGCGCGCATGCTCGAGGTCCGGCGCCTCGTTCTGGTCGGCCGCCTCGACGAGGCCGAGCGCATGCTGGCCGCCCTCGACCCCGCGCCGTTCCCTCCCGCCTCCAGGGTCGCGCACGAGCTGGCGGTCGCGGGCATCGCGATCCGGCGCCTGCGCACGCAGGCCGCGCGCGCGGCCCTCGCCCGGGCAGCGCACGCCGCGCGCGAGGCGGACATCCCGGCACTGACGGCAGAGGTCGAGAGCG
>NZ_DASYHS010000127.1:0-18365 GCF_035998295.1 Arenibaculum sp.
CTCGGCGCGGGTGGGACGGCTCTCGTCGGAAACGGCGCGGCGCTGGTGGACCGGACCGCGAACGACGTTGTCTGCGGGCGTGGGCGTCGAAACAGTCACTGCGGAACCCTTTCGGTTTGAATACCGGCGCGTGTGCCGGTCTCATGTGCCGGCGCCGCCTTGTGCAATTCCGGCACGATGTTCGCGCCGGACTCTGCGAGGTTGGCGTTTCCGGCGCGCGTTTCAAGTGTTTCGGCCAGGCGCCTGCGATTGTTCCCAGGCGGGGCCGTCGAATTTCCCGGCGGTCAGTTGAGCCGGACTTCCTGGTGCGGGCTGTCGAGCGAGAAGGCCGGGATCGCGACGTCGAAGCGCTCTCCCTGCGTCGTCTCCATCTGGTAGGCGCCGACCATGATGCCCGACGGCGCCGAAAGCGGGGTCCCGCTGGTGTATTCGAACGACTGGCCGGGCTCCAGGACGGGCTGCTCTCCCACGACGCCGGGGCCCTGCACCTCCTGCACGCGGCCATGGCTGTCGGTGATCCGCCAGTGGCGCATGCGGAGCTGCACCGTCTCGCCGCCCGCGTTCTCGATCCGGACGTGGTAGGCCCAGACGTAATGGCCCTCGGTCGGGGAGGACTGGTCGTCCAGGTAGACCGGCTGCACAGTCACCGTGATCGAGCGGGTGGTCTGGCTGTACATGGTAAGCGGATCCTGCGTCCCGGATGCGTCGGTCTCTTTGCGGACCGGTTGAAGATAGGAGAAGATAGGAAAGGTGGACGGCCTTGTCCAGGCGACGCCCGGCGCGATCAGCCGCCGGAAAGGTCGATCACGGGACCGTCCGCCTCGCGCGCGTCGGCGGGGTCGTGGGTCACCAGCAGCGTCGCCAGGCCGAGGCTGCGGGCATGGTCGAACACGAAGGAGCGCAGCCGGCTCCGCAGCGCCGGGTCGAGCTTCGAGAAAGGCTCGTCCAGCAGCAGCGCCTGCGGCTCGGCCAGCAGCATGCGCAGCAGCGCCACACGCGCCCGCTGGCCGCCCGACAGCGTCGCGGGGTCGCGCGGGCCGAACCCCGCGAGCCCCGCCAGCGCCAGCGCCTCGTCGATGCGCGCCGTCCGCCCGCCCCCGCGCAGGCCGGCGGGCAGGCCGAAGGAGAGGTTCTCGGCGACGCTCATGTGCGGGAACAACAGGTCGTCCTGGAACAGGATGCCGACGCGCCGGTGCTCGGGCGCGAGCGTGCCGATATCCCTGCCGTCCAGCGTCACCCGGCCCTCCGCCCGGATCGCCGGGTCGAGCGTGCCGCACAGCCAGGCGAGGAGGCTCGACTTGCCCGAGCCGCTCGGCCCGGTCAGCACCGCGACCGTGCCGGGCTCGATCGCGAGGTCGAGCGGGCCGAGCAGGCGGTGCCCGTCGATCCACAGCGACACGTGGTGCAGTGCCAAGCCCCTCATCGCCGCCGCCCCGCCGCGAGCGCCGCCGCGAATCCCAGCAGCGGCAGCAGCATCTGCACGAAGGCGACGACCGCGAGCGCGCGGCGGTCGCCGCCGCCGGCCAGCGCCACCGCCTCGGTCGTCACGGTCGGCAGCCGGCCCGCGCCCGCGAACACGGTCGGCAGGTACTGGGCGACGCTGACCGACATGCCGACCGCCGCCGCGACCGCGATCGGCCGCGCCAGCAGCGGCAGCGTGATCGTCCGGAACACCCGGCCCGGCGAGGCCCCCATGCAGCGCGCCGAACGGGCGTAGCGCTCGTCCAGCGCGCGGTACGGGTCGGCGAGCGCCAGGAACACGTAGGGCAGGACGAACAGCAGATGGCTCCACACCAGCGCCGGCCAGGTGCCGTCGAGCCCGACCAGCACCAGCAGCACCTGGACGCCGAACAGAAAGCCGATCTGCGGCACCAGCAGCGGCGCGTAGAGCAGCCACAGCCCGCGCGAGGTCGGTCGGCCCCGGCCCGACCGCTGCTCGTGCTCCAGGCAGCCGAGGACGAGCGCCAGCGCGATGCCGGTCGACAGCGCCGCGGCGGCCACGGTGTTGGCGATGGGCCCGGCGAGCCCCGGCAGGGCGTCCGTCCAGCGGTCGAGGTTCCAGTCCGCCGGCAGCGCGTCGGGAAAGCGCCAGCGCGCCGCGACCGACCATACCGCCAGCACGGCCAGCGCCCCGCCGGCCGCGGCCGCGACGGCCCCGAACCCGGCGAGCGCCGCCACGCGCAGCCCTGTCGCCGGCCCGCCCCTGCGGCCCGACACGACCCAGCCGCGCAGCAGCCGTCCGACCGCCATCTCGGCGGTCCGGAACAGCCCGATCGCCGCCGCGACGAGCGCTACCTGCACCGAGGCCGCCGCCGCCGCCTGGAAGCGCAGCGACAGGTCGGGGTCGTTGAACCAGCGCAGGATCAGCACCGCGAGCGTCGGCGGCGTGCCCGGCCCCAGCACCAGGGCCATGTCGACGACCGAGAGCGAGAAGGCGAGCACCGCGTAGACCGGCAGGCGGATCTGGGGCCAGACCAGCGGCAGCACCGTCTTCAGCCAGGCCGCGACCGGCCCGTAGCCCATGCAGCGCGCGCTGGTGAGCGCTTGGTCCGCCCGCACCTGCCCCAGCGCCGCGATCACCATCATCAGCAGGAACGGGACCTCCTTCGCCGCCAGGGCCAGCGTCAGCGCCAGCCCCCAGGGGTCGTTGACCAGCAGCAGGTCGGGCGGGCGCTCCCAGCCGGTGGCCCAGGGCGATGCCAGGCGCGCGATCCAGCCGGAAGGTGCGACCAGGAAGGCGAAGCCGACGGCGAAAGCCGCATGCGGCACCGCCAGCAGCGGTGCCAGCAGTCCGCGCAGCGCCTGGAACCAGCGCGTGCCGTGCCAGCAGGCCGCGACCGACAGGGCCACGGCCAGGGCCAGCAGCGTCGAGGCGAGGCCGGTCGCGGCCGACAGCCGGACCGCGGTGGCGAAGCCCGGCGCGGCCGCGAGGTCGCGCCAGGGCTGCAGCGTCGGCACGGTTGCGCCCAGCGCCGGCAGCAGGCCGAAGGCCGGCAGCAGCGTCCCGACCAGGCCGACCGCGATCGGCCCGAGGAACAGGCCCAGCGTCAATGCGGGCACCCAGGCGAGGGAGCGCGGCCGGGCGGGCCGGGCGGCGTCCGGCCCGGCGGCCCGGGCCGCAAGGGCGGCCCGGGTCACTGTCCGGTCACCGGCTGTAGCGGTCGAGCCATGCGGCCTCGAGGCGGGTCGTCCAGGACGGGTGCGGCTCGGGCAGCACGCGGCCGAGCTCCTCCGGGCCCAGCAGCGCCGGGCCCCGGGGGATGGACGCGAACCGCTGCCGGTCCTCGGGCGGCAGCTTGGACGGGGCGAGGACGGTCGGGTCGCCCCAGACCTCGGGGTCGGCCTTGCGGGCCTGGGCCTCGGGCGAGAGCAGGAACTCGGCCGCGACCATCGCGCCTTCCTTGGCGCCGGCGTTGAAGGGGATGGCGAGGAAATGGGTGTTGCCGATCGTGCCGCCGTCGAGCACGAAGCTGCGGACCGTGTCCGGCAGCAGGCCGCGCTCGATCGCGGACGACGCCTCGGCGGGGTTGAAGGCGAAGGCGATCGCGGTCTCGCCGTCGTCGACGAGCTGGCGGAGCGCCGCGTAGTTGGCGGGGAAGCTGGCGCCGCCGCGCCACAGATGCGGGTGCAGCGCATCGAGGAAGCGCCACAGCGGCGCGGTCGCCGCCTCGAAGCCGGCCTCGTCGGGCACCGGGCCGGCGAGAACGGCCGGGTCGGGCGTCAGTTCGACGAGTGCCTGCTTCAGGAAGGTGGTGCCGGTGAAGTCGGGCGGGGCGGGGTAGGTGAAGCGTCCGGGATTGGCGGCCGCCCAGGCGCCGAGGTCGCGGATCGTGCGCGGCGGTTCGTCGAGGACGGCGCCGTCGTAGTAGAAGGTGAGCTGGGCCATGCCCCAGGGGGCTTCCAGCCCGTCGGTCGGCACGGTGAAATCGACCAGCGTCGTCGGCTTGCCTTCGGTATCGACATGGACGAAGCTCGGCAGCCGCCCGGCCCAGGGGCCGTACAGCAGCCCGGCCTCCTTCATGGCGGCGAAGTTCTCGCCGTTGATCCACAGCAGGTCGGCCCGGCCGCCCTCGGTGCGGCCGGCGGACTTCTCCGCCAGCACGAGGGTGACGGCCTCGCCGACGTCGGAGACCTTGACGTGCTCGAGCGCGACGCCGTGCCGCTCGCGCAGCTGGGCGCCGGCCCAGGCGATGTAGTCGTTGATCTTGGTATCGCCGGCCCAGGCGTGGAAATGGACGGTCTGGCCGCGCGCGGCCTCCTCGATCTCCGCCCAGCTCCGTTCCGGGGCCTGGGCCGCGGCCGCGCCGGCGAGCAGGACGGCGCCCGCCAGGGCCGCCGCGACGGTCTGCACGCAATGGGTCATTCTTCCTCCTCGGTGGGCCGCCGTTCGGCGTCCGGAATCGCGATGCCGCGCATGCGGGCCCTTCTCCGGGACCGCGAATGATGCTATATCGGGCGGCGTTAGAAACAAGTTGGTCCGTCGACCATGTCGCCGCAGCACGAAACACGACGACGAAGGACGCACCGTCCGCGGATTTCCGCGGTACGGCACGCCTCGACGCCGCGTGCCGCCGCCCATGGCACGGACCTGCAACGCTGAGCTTTCTCGCGTTGCCGGGTTCGCCTCCCGGGCCGGCGTGCGGTGATGACACCGACACTCCCGACCGGGAAGACGACCACATGACGATCTCCTTCGAACAGCCCGCCCATGCCGCGCCGATCGAGCGGCTGCTGGACGATTCCTTCGGCCCCGACCGCCTGTCCAAGACCGCCTACCGCCTGCGCGAGGGCGTGGCCCCGGTCGACGGGCTGTCGCTCGTCTCCCTGGACGCGGCGACGGGCGCGCTCGACGGCACGATCCGCTTCTGGCCGATCCTGATCGGCAGCATGGTGCCCTCGCTCCTCCTCGGGCCGATCGCGATCGCCGCCGGCAAGCGCGGCACCGGCATCGGCGCGGCGCTGATCCGCATGGGCGTCTCGCGCGCGGCGGCGCTGGGCTGGCGCAGCGTGCTGCTGGTCGGCGACGCCCCCTATTACGGCCGCTTCGGCTTCACGCGCGACCTGACGCGCGGCATGCTGATGCCGGGCCCGGTCGACTACGACCGCCTGCTCGGCCTGGAGCTGGCCCCCGGCGCGCTGACCGGCGTGGCAGGCATGATCGGCCCCTGGGCGGAGTTGGCCGCCGCCCCCGGGCTGCCCTGGCCGTGTGCCGCCATGCTCGAGACGATGCCGGCGACCGCTTGAAACCGGTGCCGGCATCCCCTATAACAGGGGGTGTCGCGGGTGTAGCTCAATGGTAGAGCAGAAGCTTCCCAAGCTTACGACGAGGGTTCGATTCCCTTCACCCGCTCCAGTTTTCTGGCGATTTTTGGGACAATATGGGACCCCCGCCGCGGCACAGTGCGTGCCCCGGCGGGGAGAGCCCAGTTTGGCCACCATCGAAAAGCGCGGGGCATACCATTTCTGCGCCAAGATTCGCATCCGCGGAGTTGCGGGGACCTGGACCTTTGAGGCGCATAAGGCCGCCGAGGATTGGGCTCGGAGGCTGGAAGGCAAGATCATTGGCGAAGAGTATGAGGACACCCGCGCGGCGAAGAATACGCCGAAACTGGTTTGCGATTCAATGACATAGCAAAACTTGCTGCGCGCTTCTCCGGAGGGGCACCCCCCCGGAGAAGCACTTTTCTCACCTGCCCCAGCTGGCGCGATCAGCCTCGCATTGACCACCCTGGACGCCCGCGCGCGACTGGCGGGATAGGAGGTTCCAACAGCGCAATCGCAGCGCTGATCTGGGACTTCAGCTCGGTCTTGTGTTGCATCACCTCCGCAAGGCGCCGCCCCTTCTCACGGGCTGAATCCGAAAAGGGAGAAGGAATTTTGACCTCGAGGAGGCGCTTGCCTAGTGTATCAATGACGTCGCGCGTGAATTGGCGCGCTCTCATCTGCCTGCGCGCAAGCGGGTGGTTCAGCAACGCCAGTAGAACATAAGGATCAAGGCGCTCCCGGTCGCGAACGCGGAGCCGGTAGAGACCACCGCAAACAAGAGCACGCCCGACGTCTGCCCCGACAATGGCTGTCGAGCCGACGAGGTAGGTGCCATCCCGGACAAGCAATAAATCCTCGGATTCAACGGCAGCCTTGAGCGCATGCTCGTGGTAGATCGCTTCGCTGACGCCTTGCTTGGGATCGCGCTTCACCTCAAGGTCAGCGATGTCCGACGTACGGAGGAAGGGGATCGTCCCGGTACCGTAGGCAAGCTTGCCAACCTCGATCCCGGTGGCTGCACTCAGCATTCCTTGCTCGACCAGATCACCCACCGTGACCCATGGCTCGGTGTCAGCTGCTTCAGCTTGGGTTAATGCCGCCTCGAGGACAGGGTCATAGTACTTTGGCAGCAGGACACGGTTGCGGATGCCAGCCACGGGAACAGCGAATGCGAAGCGGGCCTCCGCGCGCTCGCGGAGCATACGCATGTTGGAGTCGCAGACTGCGCTGATTTCCCGTCGAGCCGCGTCCTGGCCATCCACGATGCTTCTAACCATGGTGCTGACCGTATCAACGAGGCGTTGATCCCGCGGGATCGGTACGTGAACTTCGAGATGGCGGTCACCGATCTTGTCGATGATGTCGGCTGAGAACTGGCGGGCACGGATTTGCCTGCGGCAGAAGGATGTTGTCAGCGCTGCCAAAAGGTAGTGGGCGGACACCGGCGCGTCCTCACAAAGCCTCAGCCGAAACACATGATCTTGGAGGACCATCCGCGTCTCGCTGGCGGTCACGATGGCGACGGCGCCGACAAGGTAGGTTCCATGAGCAACCATGAGGATATCGTTTGCCCTGACATCCTGCTTGGCTGCGTACTCGAGGTAGATGTCCTCGGACACTCCCTTCTTGAAGTCCGCGCGGACGCGCCAGTGGGACAGGTCGCTCGTTCGCACGAATGGGATTTCTCCGCTCCCATAGTGCTCACGTCTGATCCAATCGCCCAGACGGCTCCCAGCATCGCCGGGCTCCAGAAGCTCACGAAGTGGGACCAACTCGAACTGTTGCTCTGCGACCCCCAGGCTCTCCGTGAGTTCGGGGTCGTAGTATTTCGGGATGAGGATGCGGGATGTGAGCTGATCCCGGCGGATTGAGAAGGAAAGGTGGTTGGGCATCTCTATCTCCGACGAGGTGCAGGCACCCATTGCAGGTGCGGCGCCATGTGCTCAGCAATGGTCGGCAGATCGTCCAGCAAGACCTCAGTACCGTCAGCCTCGCGGCGAACGGTCGGGTTGCCGCGGCTGTCGTGACCACACCAATCGGCGATGGCCATTTGAATGGGCTCATCGTCCGGCGGAGAGTTTTGGAGGATCACGACGCAAGTTTTAGCATGCGTATACGGCTGAAAAATCTCCTCCGGCAACGAAATGAATGCGCGTAGTTTGTACCTTTCGAGGAGATATTTCTGCACATATCCATAATTCGACATGCCGAAGATGCTCTCCGGAAGGACAATACCAAGCCTTCCGCCCGGCTTCAGGAGTTGAATGCAGCGTTCGATGAACAGAATCTGTGGCGTCTGGTCGTTTCGGAATCCTTGCTCCTCAACCCAATCGCCACCTCTCGGAATCCTCCAGCGCTTCGCAAGGGTGTACTGCGAGAGCTTTTGCTGTCCAGTAACCTTAATCTTAGAACCGAAGGGAGGATTGGTAAGGACAACGTCAAATGTTCCATGCCTGATCTGACCCTGAGTCATGGCCGACCAGTTGGCTGGCTGGTTGAGGCTGTCCTCGCAAAAGATGCCCCCACGTCCGTCGCCAATGATCGCCATGTAGGCCTTGGTGACCTTGGTGAGAAAGCCGTCCTTGTCCATTCCGCGCATGCTCCGGCTGGCTACATCACGCTTGCGACGCTCAAGAACGGCTGGGCTCCATCCGTTCGCGGCGCCCTGCTCCTCGAGTTGGCGCCAAATGTGCTCAAGCGCCACTACCAGAAAACCGCCAGAACCGCAGGCAGGGTCAATAACCGTTTCTCCGGGGCGCGGGTCAAGGAGGTGCACTAGCATCTGAACGACGTTGCGAGGAGTGAAGAACTGTCCTTCCTCACCTCTCACCGCCGGCCCTATGAACACCTCAAACGCATCCCCGATCGCGTCACGAGTGCTCTCCGTGATAGCAAAATTTTGCAGCTCACCGACCACATACCTGAGACTGTCGGCATCAAGTGAGATCACCTCGTGAGCCTGGAACACGTCAGGATATTCGTCCTTCACGTGTTGGAAGAGATCATCAATGCGCGCCCGTACGCGATCAGCGGGCTCATCGACAGCTGTTCTAAAGCGTGGCAGGTCGTCGGGAGGCGTGTTCAACTCATCATAAATTTTACAGAACAGAAGGGACATGATTTGTTCAGCGAGCGCTTGGTCGCGTGAAATGCCGACCGTGTTTCCTGCGAGATGGTTACGGATGTCGCGGAAATGCGCCTTGAGATTCACCGGAACCGTCAGCTCGCGACGACGCAAGAGGCCAATGTCATCGATGGTCTGACCGAATTTCGGAATCGTCGGAAGCGGAGAAAATTCGATTGTCCCATCTGGCATGTATTTCTTGTAAAGATAAAGGTGGTCCTCACCGTTGAACCACACGCCAATACGGGCGGAGGACATGGACAGGTAAAGCTTGAGCTGGCGCTCGCCGTCGTGCCGCGTCTTTCGCTTGCACTCCACAAGAATGAAAGTGTCATCCTCAAGCTTTCGCTCGGCCGCAAAGACCGCAATGTCCACGGGGTAGCTGCGCGCGCGCTCCTCAGACGGGCGCGCCCTCACCCTGAACTGCGGCCGTGTCGTGATCACCTCGACCGGATACCCAAAATCCTCGACCAAGCGTTGGGAAAAAACCTGAACGGCCTGAATCTCCTCAGGCGTGGCGCGGACCTGCCTGCCTGAAATGTAGTCCCGAATATAGCCAGCCCGGAGTTGGTCACCAGCGTCCGCGTCGGCTACGTCATCCGCTTCACCCAGCTCCGCATCAGCGTCGGCACCCTCGTCTATGCCTGTATCATCATCGCTCGGCTCAAGATTGCCCTCGGGGGTGTCGATGTCCTCGTTGGCGCTCTCGCTCTCGGGTTCAATGACGTTGTTGGTCACTCTGGGGGCGTTTCTACGGGTGCGAGGCATTTAAGCTGTTTCCTCTGTGCAGCGTTCGCGCGCCGTTCTATCGCAGAGGGGGCGCCGTGTCATCAACGCGCCGTCACGCATGCCGCTCACGCGACGGGCGCCCTGCCGCGGCATTGCCTCTTCGCCACGCGGCAGCAGAAATTTTTTCGTTCCTCCGGAGCGAGGTACATATAAGTCGGCTGTGAAGCGCACCACGAGCAAGCCTCTAGGATGCGACAACAAGATATCAGCCGACAGGATACCTACATGGCAGTCAAGCCTTCAGATTTGATCCAGGCCTTTGACCTCTGAGAAAAGGTGATTTTGCAGCGTTTCCCGCAGATTGAGGGCCTCAGGATTTTGTGGGTCGTCGACAAGCTGCGCGCATGATTTTTGGACACCATGGCTATGCTGGAGCGTGTCAAATGCCTCTTCCACCGGAAGCACTGTGCACGTTCATTCTCATCAACCATATCGCAATCGCGTACGGCGCGTCCCTGAATACTCGCCGCTGCCCGGGAGAGGGGCCCGACCTTGCGTCTCTGTTGCGGCGCTGGCGCCGTGTCGCACTTGGCGCATGGTGCGACCGCTCCGCTTCTCATGGTGAATAGCTGGAATTGGACGATGAAACCGGCGCCGCATGCGCGAGCGTTCCGGTCGAGGTGAACCGGTAATCATGGCCGTCGGCATTTGAACGTCCTGACGCATCGCTTCTACCCAAATTGGGTTATTTATGTAGTAACTTTTGGGGTATTGTGTTGCGCCGCTCTGGAGCTCGCGCAAATATTTGGAAGAAATTTGAGTGTGCATGAGGGTTTATTTGGGCCTGTGGTCTGTAAGAAAGCTCTCATCAATTCGAGTTACCCAAATTGTAGACTTTTCGCGCAAGGTCCTGCATCCTGTTTCCATACAGACGACTTTCGAAGTTGTGACGGGCGCGAGGGTGCATGATCCGGTTCCGGTTTCCACGTATTCAAACGACCATCGGCCGCCGTGCATCGCTGGCTGTCGGGGCCGCCATGCTGTCGGCCGCTCCGCTGGGCGCGGCGCAGGCAAAGCTGAACGTCTTCGCCTGTGTCCCGGAATGGGCCGCGCTGGCCGAGGCGATCGGCGGCGACGGGGTCGAGGTCACTCTCGCCACCTCGGCGCTGGACAATCCCGATGCCATCAAGCCGACGCCGGCCCTGATCGCCGACCTCAAGGACGCGGATCTCATCGTGTGCACCGGCGCCGGCCTGGAGGATGCTTGGCTCGAGCCGATGATCGAGCGCTCCGGGAACGCCGGGGTCGCACCGGGCCAGCCCGGTCATTTCCTGGCCAGCGCGTTCGTCACGCTGCTGGAGGACAGCCACGGCGGCGAGGAAGAGGATGAGGAGGAGGGGCACCTTCACGAGGAAGGCAACCCGCACATCCAGGGCGATCCGCGCAACGTGCTGAAGGTCGCGGCCCAGCTCGCCAAGCGGCTGTCGGTCATGGACGCGGAGAACAAGGCCGCCTACGGCCAGAACGCCAAGGCTTTCATCGGCCGCATGAACGCGCTTATCGGCGAGCTGGAGCAAAAGGCGGCGCCGCTCAAGGGCGTCAATATCGCGGTGCAGCACGAGCATTCGCTGTACCTGCTGGAGTGGCTGGGCGTCGAGGCGGCGGCGACCGTCGAGCCGGAGCCCGGCGTTCCCCCGGGGCCCCAGCACCTGGCCGCGGTCATCGAGGCGGTTCCCGCCCGGGACATGAAGTTCGTGATCCACGCCGCCTACGAGGATCCCGGCCCGTCCAAGTTCGTCAGCGACAAGGCGGGCATCCCGCTGGTCAATCTGCCCTTCACCGTCGGCGGCACGCCGGAGGCCAAGGACCTCTTCAGCCTGTATGAAGACTCGGTCGCGCGCCTGCTCGACGGATTGCAGGGCCGTGGACGCTCTTAGTCTCGACATCCTGGGCCCTGCGCTGGTCGCAGGGCTCCTGATCCTGGCGACTCACGTGCCGCTCGGCGCCATCGTCCTGAACCGGGGCATCATCTTCATCGATATCGCCCTGGCCCAGGTCGCAGCGCTCGGCGTCGTGTTCGGAACCGTCATGTGGGGGGCCGTGTCGGGCCTGGTGGTGCAGGCCTGCGCCGTCGCCGCGGCACTTTCCTGCTCGGTCGTGCTGACCTGGACCGACAAGCGCTTCCCGGAGATCCAGGAAGCGATCATCGGCGTGCTCTACGTCTTCGCCGCGGCGCTCCAGATCATCCTGCTGGCCTACAGCGCCAACGGCGCCGAGCACCTCAAGGCGCTGCTGGTCGGGCAGATCCTCTGGGTCACGCCGCTGCAACTGCTGGTCATCGGCCTGATCTACGCCGCGGTCCTGGCTCTCTGGTATTTCCGCGATCTGGCGCGCGAACGCCACCTGTTCTACGGCGGCTTCGCCGTCGTCATCACCGCTTCGGTGCAGATCGTCGGGGTCCTGCTCGTGTTCGCCTCGCTGATCGTGCCGGCGCTGGCGACCCGGCACGCGCCGGCGCGCTGGCGGCTGACCATCGCCTTCAATATCGGCGTGTTCGGCTATGTCGGCGGGCTGGTGGCTTCGGCCATCCTGGACATTCCGACCGGCGCCGCCATCGTCTGCGTCCTGGTGCCGGCCGCCGCGCTGGCGGCCGTGCTGATCGAGCGCCGCTTTGGCGGCGCCCGGGACGGGGTGCCGGACGGGGTGCAGGACGGGGGGGCGTACCGGCACGACGGCCCCCACGTCCATCAGCGAGCCGAGTGAGCGGCGGCCATGTTCGCGTTCCTCGTCAATGCCAGCCTCAAGAGCCGGGCTCTCGTCCTGGTCGCGGTCGCCGCCCTGATGGCCTATGGCGGCATCATCCTGGGCGGGCTGCGCATCGACGTGCTGCCCGACCTCAACAAGGGGCTGGTCACGATCCTGACCGAGGCGCCCGGGCTGGCGCCGGAAGAGGTCGAGGTGCTGGTCAGCTACCCGATCGAATCGGCGATGAGCGGGGCGGTCGGGGCGACGCGCGTGCGCAGCGTGTCGAGCACCGGCCTGTCGATCGTCTACGTCGAGTTCGACTGGGACACCGACATCTACCGCAACCGCCAGATCGTGGCCGAGCGCCTGGCGCCGGTCCAGGCGTCGCTGCCGCCGGACGTGCAGCCGCTGATGGCGCCGGTCTCCTCCTACATGGGGGAGATCCTGCTGATCGCTCTGTCCGGCGACTCGGTCGACCCGATGGAACTGCGCGAGATCGCCGACTGGGTGATCGCGCCGCGCCTGCGCGCGGTGGCCGGCGTCAGCCGCGTGGTGCCGATCGGCGGCCTGGTGCGCCAGTACCGGGTGACGCCGGACATCCTGCGCATGTCCACCCTGGAGGTGTCGATCGACGAGATCGAGGCGGCACTGACCAGCTTCAGCTCCAATACCGCCGGCGGCTTCGTCGATCAGGCCTCCCAGGAGTTCCTGATCCGCAACCTGACGCGCACCCGGAACCTCGAGGACCTGCGCAACGTCGTCATCAGCCAGCGCGACGGCCAGCCGGTGCTGCTGCGCCAAGTGGCCGACGTCTCGTTCGAGCCGAAGCAGCGGCGCGGCGATGCCGGCTACATGGGCGAGAGCGCAGTCATCGTGTCGGTCCAGAAGCAGCCGGACGCCGACACCGTCGCCCTGACGGCCCAGCTGGAGGAGGTGCTGGCCGGCTTGCAGAGATCGATGCCGGAAGGCGTGCGCGCGGACGAGATCCTGTTCCGCCAGTCCGACTTCATCGAGGCCTCCGTCGGCAACGTCGAGCAGGCGCTGATGGAGGCGATCGCCGCCGTCGCCGTCATCCTGTTCCTGTTCCTGTTCAACGTCCGCACGACCCTGATCTCGCTGACCGCGATCCCGGTCTCGGTGCTGATGACCTTCGTCGTGTTCCGCTGGTTCGGCCTGACCATCAACACCATGACGCTGGGCGGCCTCGCGATCGCCGTCGGCGAGCTGGTCGACGATGCGGTGGTCGACGTCGAGAACATCTTCCGGCGCCTGCGCGAGAACCGTGCGCTGGCGGTGCCGCGCCCGGCCCTAGAGGTGATCGTCGCCGCCTCCCAGGAGGTCCGCTCCGGCATCGTCTATTCGACCCTGATCATCGTCCTGGTGTTCGTGCCCCTGTTCGCGATACCGGGCATCGAGGGCAAGCTCTTCGCGCCGCTGGGCATCGCCTACATCGTCTCGATCCTGGCCAGCCTTTTCACCTCGATCACCCTGACGCCGGTGATGTGCTCGTACCTGCTGCCGCGCATGGGCAGCCTGGCCGAAGGGGAGAGCGTCGTCGTCCGTCACCTGAAGCGTCTCAACACGCGCGCCGTCGGCTGGGTGCTCGACCGGCCGACCCCTGTGCTCGTCGCGGTCGGCTTGATGGTGGCCGGCGCCGTGGCGGTCGTGCCGACGCTGCCGCGCGCGTTCCTGCCGCCCTTCAACGAAGGCACGCTGGTCGTGACCATGACGCTCGATCCCGGCGTTTCGCTGACGGAATCGGCGCGCATCGCCGCGGCGGCGGAGCGCGTGCTGCTGCAGGTGCCCGAGGTTGTGCAGGTCGGACGGCGGACCGGGCGCTCGGAAGCGGACGAACACGCGCTGGGCGTCCATGTCAGCGAGATCGAGGTCGATCTCGACTGGTCGGGGCGCCGGATCGACGCCATTCTCGAGGACGTGCGCGGCCGGCTCGGCGGCATTCCGGCGACGTTCAACATCGGCCAGCCGATCTCGCACCGGCTGATCGACCACATCCTGACCGGTGCCGCCGCGGAACTCGTGATCAAGATCTACGGCGACGATCTCGACACGCTGCGAACGCTCGCCCGCGACGTCGAGGGCTGGCTGCAGACGGTGCCGGGTCTGACCGACGTCGCGGTCGAGAAGCAGGTGCCGGTCCCCCAGATCCAGATCCAGGTCGATCCGGAACGCGCGCTGCTCTACGGCGTCCAGCCTGCCGACCTCGCGCGCCGCCTGGCCAACCTGACCAACGGAAACGTCGTCTCGGAGATCGTCGACGGCATCAAGCGCTTCGAGGTCGACATCAGGCTGCCCGATCCGGCGCGTTCTCTGGAGGGTCTGACCGGGCTGCTGGTCGACACGCCGTCCGGCCACGTGCCGGTCTCGATGATCGCCCGGGTCGTCGAGACCACCGGCCCCAACGAGATCCTGCGCGAGAACAACCAGCGCCGCATCCTCGTGACCGCGAATGGCGACGGCACGGACGGCAACCTGATCGCGCGCGAGATCGCCGAGATGATGGCGCAGATCAAGGTGCCGACCGGCTACTTCATGGCCTTCGAAGGCATCTATGCCGAACAGGCCAAGTCGACGCTGCGGCTCGTGGGGCTGGCCCTGGCCTCGGTGGCGATGATCTTCGCGATCCTGTACACGCGCTACCGCTCGGTGGTGCTGACCTGTGTGATCATGGGCAACGTGCCGCTGGCCCTGGTCGGCAGTGTCATCGCCTTGAAGGTCACGGGGTTGGAGCTGTCGATCGCCAGCATCGTCGGCTTCATCACCTTGACCGGCATCAGCACGCGCAACGGCATCCTGAAGGTCAGCCACTACATCAACCTCGTGCTGCACGAGGGCGAGAGCTTCGGGCGCCGGCTGATCATCCGCGGCAGCAACGAGCGCCTGGTGCCGGTCCTCATGACCGCCACCTCGGCCGGCGTGGCGCTGATACCGCTGATCATGGGGGCCGGCGAGGCCGGCAAGGAGATCCTGCATCCGGTCGCCGTGGTCGTCTTCGGCGGACTGATCAGCGCGACCGCGCTGGACGCCCTGCTGACGCCCCTGCTGTTCCATCGATTCGGCTTCGAGCCGCTCGACCGACTTCTGTCCGCCCAGAGGGGCGGCGTGCCGGCCGAGGCCTACTAGGATGCGCGAAGGAGGATACCGATCATGAGCGTTGCCGAACTCGTCACCCGCGATCCGGCGCGGCGCCAAGCCGAGTCCGCCAAGGCGGTCGCGGAGGTCGAGACGGTTGCCGGCGAGGAGCCGAAGCGGCAGGAAGACGCCGGGCACACGCCGGCCGGTGCCGCGGAAACCCCCGCTCCGGCCGCCGGCATCGGCATTGTCGTCCAGGCCGCCGCCGCGGGCGGCGTCGTCGGGGCGATCGCGGCGGTCGCCGCCGTCTTCGCCATCGGCGCGCTGAACCCACCGCTCGACGCGCGCGTCGGCCCGCTGGCCGATCGTCTCGCCGTCGTGGATACGCGTCTCGGCCAGTTCGACGAGGCGCTGCGGACCCTCAATACCGAAATGGCCCAGGCGATCGAGGCGGACGCCGCCTTCGGCGGGCAGATCGCCGAGCAGCGGGTCGAGGCCGAGGCGCTGCGGGCGCGTGTCGAGGACGCGGCGGCCGGGCAGAAGCTGGCGATGGGCGTGGGCTCGCCGTTCTTCAGCGTCGCCGTCGCCCAGCTGGAAGCGGCCGCCGCCTCGGGCACGCCGTTCGAGACGGAACTGGTCAACGTCTACACGCTCGCGGCGGACGACCCGCAGGTGATCGCATTGCTGCAGCGCTTGGCGGGCCCGGCGCGCACCGGCCTGCCTTCGGCCGACGCGCTGCGACGCCGGCTTTCGGAACTGGCCCAGGCAGCCGGTCTGCCGGTCGGCGACCGGCAGACCTATTACGATCTCGGCGCTTCCCTGGTCGGCCGCTATGTCGGCCTGTCGGCGCAGCCCTACGAGGTCGAGGCGGCGGTCACGGCCGTCGAGGCCGCCGACTGGGCGCTGCGGGACGGTGATGTGACGGGGGCGGCCACGAGCCTGTCCGTTCTCGAGCCGGGCTTCGCGCAGGCGCTGGGGCCATGGTTCGACACGGTCCGCGAGCGCCAGGCCGCGGTTGCCGCCGTGTCGGAGTTGAGCGGGATCGCGAGCGCCGCGCTGCGCGAGAAGATGCAGCAGGACGGCAGCCAATGACGGGTGCGAGGCGGTTCGGGCTAGCCCTGCGGCCGGCCGGGGGAGCGCCCGGCCTCGTCGGCCGGCAGCGCGCTTTCCGGGCGCATGTCGACGATTCCGTCGGACAGCATCGCCACGCCGGCCAGCGGCACACCCGGGTCCGACTCAATCAGCGTCGCGGTCGACAGTTCGGCCGAGATCTCGATGATCGTTTCCGCCGTGAGGCCCATGAGCATGATGAAGACGGGAACGAGGTAGGCAACGTAGGCCAAGATGCGGCTCCGGTCGGATTGGCTAACACCAACGATAAGGGTTTCGGCGGCTCGATGAAAGGGCTTGGCGCCCGGGATCGGCACCGTGGCGCCTGAAATCCCCGAGGAGGCGGCAGCGCCCGATCCCAACCCCCGTCCCGACCCCCGTCCCGACCCCCGCCCCGATCCAGGGCCGGAGCGCGAGCAGTGGTATCGGCGCCAGATCGAACGGGATCGCGAGGTCATGCTGGCCTTGAGCCGGGGGCTGGCGGGGAGCATCGGGCGCGAGCGCCCGATCGTCCGGCTCTGGCGCTGGCTGATCGACGACCTGCGTTCGGAGCGGCGCGAGCAGGCCGCTCTGGCGGGCGGGGAGGCGGGGGGCGGCGTCGCGGCAAGGCTGGTGCCCGGCGCGCTGGGCGTGGCGCGGCGCATCGGCGGGCGCCTGGCCAGGATCGGCCGGCGTGCCTCCAGGCGATGAACAGGGCGGTTGGCCGCATTGGCGGGAAGGCGATTGACGGCGCTATGACAAAAGGATTAACCCATGTTGGGCAAGGTTGCTGGATGCTGATGCCGCGCTTTCTCGGACATGCGGTGACCGGAGCCGTTCTGCTGGCCGCGTCTGCGGCCTGGGCGGGCGACGGTCACAATCACGGTGCCGCCCAACGCGCGATCGTCGTCTCGCCGCGCGCCGAGGTCCGGCTGGGCGGCCAGGAGGTCGTCGTCACCTACGGGGACGGCAAGCTTCTCGTCTTCCTGCAGCGCTATGTCGACGGCCAGCCGACCGTCGGCGCCGAGGTGTCCGCCACGGCCGATTTCCTTCCCCTGGACGTCCAGGAGATCGCGCCGGGCATCTATGCCAGCGAGCCGACGGAGCTTGCCGGGGGGCGCAACGAGATCGAGATCGCCTACACGATCGACGGCCGGACCGAGACGGCGGCAATACCGCTGACGATCCCGGGCGGGAGTGCGGTCGCGCGTGCCGCGCCCACTTCAGCGTCGGCCGGCTCGGTGCCGTCCCTCGCTCTGGCCCTGGCGGCAGCCTGCATCTTCATCGCGGTCAATGCGGTGCTGATGCGCCGCGTGCGGCAGGCCTAGCCATGGCGGCAGGGCATCGACAGGGTGACGGCGCCGGATCGGCGCCCGGTCCAGGCGTTCAGCCCGGTCTAGGCGTTCAGATTGTCCACGCTCACTTGGCCGGTCAGCCCCGTCCAGATGGGGATCCACGACATGCCGACGGCGAAGAGCCCGCCCAGCATGTACAGCGCGACGGTCGCCAGATCGCCGGCGCTGTCCAGCGTCACCAGCCCGGCATCGGCGAGCACCCAGACCAGCGTGCCCTCCAGCGCGACGGTCATGCCGATGCCGCCCAGGCGCAGCGAACGGAACATGGCCCTGAACAGCAGGATGTAGCCCAGGGCGTAGAAGGTGAGGCATGGCAGCTGCAACAGCCATTGCCCTGGGAAATCCGAACGGACCCAGTGAACGAAGGACCAACCGGTCGGATTGTACGTGGATAGGACCATGAACAGCGTGCCGCAGAGGCGCAGCAACAACGCCAGAGACCCGAAGACGCGGGAAGGCCGGCGGATTCGCAACGCTTGGATCCCGAAATGTGAACGGCAGCCCCACCAATGTAGCCGTGGCGCCGGGGCTTGTATACCGGGAGCGGGACCGACATGACCGCGGCTCCGACTCCGACCGCGGCCCTGACGCCGACCTCGACCCCGACCTCGACTTGGGCCGGGCTCGCGCGGCTGGCGCGAAACCGTGCAATCGCGCGGCCGGTAGGGTTGATCGCCTCCGCCGGCCTGCTGTTCGCGTTCGTGCTGGCCGGCAAGGCCGTGCTGCCGCAGACCGCGTCGCATGACCGCGTGCATGCCTATGCCGGGACTGCGGCGTCCGGGGAACCGATCCCCGTCCAGAGCCCGGCCGGGATGATCCCCGTCTTCCTGATGCGGGACGACCGCAGCTTCGTCCGCCATGCGGTTGCCGAGGCCGGGGACGACGGCGTCGTGCGGATCGAGTTCTTCCGATCGACGGCGGCGCAGGCGGCCGGCGCCACCGAGGCGCTGCTCCTCGAAGCGGGGCCG
>NZ_DASYHS010000141.1:0-32545 GCF_035998295.1 Arenibaculum sp.
CGCCCATGCCGGGCTCGGCCAGCAGCGTCTCGCCCGCGGCCGGGTCGGCGTAGCCGATCATGCGCGCCGCGGTGGCGGGAGTGGCGCCGTTGGCGACCAGGCGGCAGAACAGTTCCTGGCGGGGGTCGAGCGTCACGGGCCGGCTCCTTGCGAATGCGCGTAGGACAATCTGGAACAAAATAGGAACTAAGTCAAGCCGACTTGTGGAAGCGGGCCGGATGCCGCTACATACGCGCATTCCATCGGAGCCGGACCGCCATGCCGACCTCGCTGTTCCGCGCCTTCGGCGCGCTCTCCGACCCGGCCGTGCGCCGGGTGCTGTGGCTCGGCATCCTGGGCGCGGTCGCAGGCTTCCTCCTGGTCGCGGGGGCCGCCTGGTTCCTGCTGCTGGGAACGGAGCTGTTCGCGATCGGCTGGCTCGACGCCATCGTCGACGTGCTGGGCGGCCTTGCCGCCCTGTTCCTGGCCTATCTGATGTTCCCGGCCATCGTCATCGCCGTCTCGGGCCTGCTGCTCGACGAGGTCGTGGACGCGGTCGAGCGGCGGCACTATCCCCGGCTGCCGCCGGCCGAGAGCCTGGGGCTGGCGCGCTCGATCGGGCTGTCGCTGCGGTTCCTGGCCACCGTGGTGGGGCTCAACCTGCTCGCGCTGCCGGTCTATCTGTTCGTCCCGGCCCTGAACCTGGTCGTGTTCTATCTGCTGAACGGCTATCTGCTCGGCCGGGAGTATTTCGAGCTGGTCTCGTTTCGCCGGATGCCGAGGCAGGACGCCACCGTGCTCCGGCGCCGGCACGGGGTGAGACTTTTTTGGGCCGGGCTCGCGATCGCCTTCCTTTCCACGATCCCGATCGTCAATCTGCTGGTTCCCGTCGTGGCGAGCGCCTTCATGGCCCACGTCTTCTATTCCGAGCTGGGCTTCGGCAGGGCGGGCGGCCGCTTAGGGTGAGTAATCAGCCGTTAACCATATTAATCTAGTGTCGAGAGCAGCCGATCCAACGACCTGCTTTGGGGGCCACCGCCTATGTTTCGACGCAAGACTCCGTCCGGCGGAAACGTCAAATCCGAAGGTGCCGGTACGGCGAGCCCGCCCGCACCGATCGTGACTGCCGGGGCCTCCGAGCCGCCGCCGCCGCGTTCCCCGTTTGCCGACAAGGAACCCGATATGTCGACCTTCAAGACGCCGTCCGCGAACCCCACCTCCCCCTCGCCGTTCAAGACGGAGATCCCGCGCCGCGTCGTCGAGATCCCGGGCGGCCCCACCCGCCGTAACGATGGGCCGGCCGTGCCCGCCGGCGCCGCGCTCGGGTCCGCGACCGACATGCGCAAGCTGATCGTCGGCCGGGACATCTCCCTGTCCGGTGAGATCACCGCCTGCGACGTCCTGGTCGTCGAGGGGACCGTCGAGGCGAAGCTGCGCGACGGCCGCAACATCGAGATCGCCGAGTCGGGCCTGTTCAAGGGTTCGGTCGAGATCGACGAGGCCGACATCGCCGGCCGGTTCGAGGGCGACATCAGCGTGCGCGGCCGCCTGCGCCTGCGCGCGACCGGCCGCATCACCGGCTCGATCCGCTACGGCGAGCTCGAGGTCGAGGCCGGCGGCCAGCTGACCGGCGACATCCAGGTCCTGGGCGCCAACGTCACCAAGATGGCCCACGGCGCTGCCGAGTAAGCTTCGGCATCCGGGCACCGGAACGGAAAATCCCCGCCTCGAAGGAGGCGGGGTTCTTTGTGCTCCGGCGGGGGTGGATCATCGTGCCGCTTCCCCTGGCGGCGCGCCGACGACCGCCGGCCCGGACAGGGTTCGCAGGAAGGCCTCGAGCTGACCGAGTTCTTTCTCCGACAATCCGAGCGGACGCAACTCGCTGTGGCCGGTCGACGCTTTCGGGGCGCGGTTATAGTGGTCGAGGACCTCGCGCAGGGTGGCGAACTGTCCGGCGTGCATGTAAGGCGGCCGCTCGGCGACCCCCCCGAAGCGCGGGCGGCTTGAAGGCGCGTTCCATATCCTCACCCGTCGACGCCATGAAACGCAGCTCGGCGCAGTCGGTGGGCGCCGCATCGCTGTAGGGGCCGAGACAGTTGAACGGATCTTCGCGCACGTGAAGCGCCCCTACGGCGCGCCCGCGATCCGCGGGCATTCCCGCCACAGGAGGGACGCCGGTGTTGTGGAAGTGGTTGTCCGTGAAGAGCGGGCCGTTGTGGCAGTTGATGCACTGGCCCTTGCCGACGAAAACCTTCAGGCCCTGGAACTCGTCCGCGCTCAACAAACCCGCCGCCTCGGCCGGATCACCGGAGAAGGCGCTGACCCAGCGGTCGAAGCGGGACGGGCCGAATCCGATGCGACGCTCGTAAGCGGCAATGGCCTTGCCCAAGTTGACGAAGACGTGGGTAACCGTCTCGCGATCCTTTGCTGTCATGCTGTCCCAGGCGGCGCGTGCGGCCGGTTCCTCGACGGGTCCGGCGGCGGCCGGTAGATGGTCGAGTGCGGGAAGCGCCCCGAACAGTGTCTCGTAGGACTCGCGGTAATGCGCGGCCACGAGATGGGCGTAGCGGGTACGGTCGCCGCCATGCTCCACGGCACTTTCCAGCGGCCCCAGGGCCTGGGCCCACAGGCTGTCCTTGCGGCCGTCCCAGAAAAGCCAGGGACTGTGGGCTATCCCAGCTACCGGCATGGTGCGGCGGTCGGTCGTGCCGATGCCCTGGCCGAGCCGCAAGCCGTCCTGGAAACCCTTCTCCGGCACGTGGCAGGTGGCGCAGGAGATCGTGCCGCTCGAACTGAAGCGCGCGTCGAAGAACAGGGCCTCGCCCAGCACCGCCGCACGCGGATCCTCGACCACGCGGTTGGACGGGTCGGCGGGAGGGGCTGGTAGCTGGTCCAAGGCGAGGGGTCGGATCAGCCGCCATTCCTCCTCGGAAATCGGCCGGTCCGAGCGTGCGACGGCGCCATCGAGGGCGAGCGCCAAGCCCGCAAGGGCGAGCAGCGCAGCGAGCCCATGGGTGAGTCCGAGCATGGCCGGCCCTCAGAGCATGAGATTGAACGTCACGCCGTCGCGGCCGCTCTTTCCCTCAACGTCGAATTCGAGCACCCACCAGCCCGGCATGGTGAACTTCATGCCTTCCAGCGCGTAGAGGCCGTCGCCGAGATAGCGCGTCACGGCCGGCTGCGACGGGAGCCCATGGCCGTGCTGGGGCATACCGCCATCGACGACGATCTTTGCCGCCTCGACCGGCTGGCCGTCGGGGGTCCGGATCTCGACGGTCCAGGCATGCATGCTTCCCAGCGGTATCGGATCCGAGGCCGGGGCGACGGTGACGACATAGCGGCCGGCTTCGGCGCTCCTGGAGCGGGCAAGATCCAGGTCGGCAGGCGGTGTCCTCATCACGCAGCCGGCGACGGCAAGGGTGGAGGCGACGGCGAGGCCGGCGAGCGCCAAACTCCAGCGCCGGAGTGGGTGGGCGTAGGAAGACATGTGTACGGGTCTCTTCGAGCAGGAGCGGTCCCGCGCGGACCGCGACGGGCGAAACATAGGCGCGACCCGCCGGCGGCGACTTGAACGGAGGGGCTATAATCGGATGAAGGACGAGGGCGTGATGCCGAACATGCTGCGGAACGTTCGGCTCATGTGCGCCTGATCGGCAAAGCCTCCGGCGTGCGCCGCGTCCGTCAAGGACCCGCCATCCGCCACGATCAGGAGCGCCCGCTCCATTCTCAGCCAAAGCACGAATGCGCGGAATGGCAGCCCGGTTTCGGCGACGAACAGGTGTCGGTAACGACCGGGCGACAGCCGGACCGCAGCAGCGGCTTCGATCAGGGTCACCGGCCCGTCGAGCCGCCCGCGAAGCCACGCGATGCTTCGCACGACACGAGGATCGACACCGAGCGAGCGCGGCGCATTCTCACCTGCGAGCGACGTCAGGACAGCCTGCGCGGCGGCGATCAAGGAGCTGCCGCCAGCGCGTCCGGACCACAGGCGCCGCAATTCCAGAGCTGCCGGCCCACCCGCAGCCCCCGCCTCGAGATCGGCGATGGCTTCGGTTCCGTAGCGTGCCAGGATCGCGCGCCCGAGCACCGATTCGGGCTCGGTGAAAATCATTGCGACTTCGGCGCCCCGGCCGTCGAAGGCATGGCGATGGTGAGAGGGGATCAGGGCAGCCCGGAAGTGCCGCCAGACGCCCTCGTATCCCGCGAAGGCAACGGATTGGTCCGGTTCGAGCGGTAGGCAGATCTGAATGGCGTGGTGCTGGTGAAAGTCCGCCGGCTTGCCGCTTCGACCGATCCACAGGCTGCCGCCGCGCCAGAGATGGATTTGGCCGATACCGGTAGCGTCGCGCATGGCCGATCTGCCGTTCAGGAACCATCATCCTATCGCAGCCCGCAACGCGGCGAAACGTTGCGGGGGGAATCAAAACATGGGCGCGGAGCTTCGTTTTCAGTTCCTCGGTTGCCGAGCTATCCGCGGTGTCGGGGAATGGAAGCGAGCGGTTCCATGGGCTGTCGACTGGAGTAGCCCGGGTTCTGGGAGTAGTCGGAGCGCGACATCGGCCGGCAGGAGTCCGCCGCCTCGCGGACCCGGTATTCCGGAAGGCCTTTTCCGTGGCCGGATGCCGCCTGGCGGCCGCCCTGGGCGCTTCCGGATGAACCGGAAACGCTCAGGGTTCGTGTTGCTCGGTTGCCGGCGCCGCGATCAGCCTTCGGCCGTCTTGGACAGGTCGGCGCCGGTCTCCTGGTCGACGACCTTCATCGACAGCTTCACCTTGCCGCGGTCGTCGAAGCCCAGCACCTTGACCTTGACTTCGTCGCCCTGCTTGACGATGTCGGCCACCTTGCCGACCCGCTCGGCCTTCAGCTCGGAGATGTGGACCAGCCCGTCGCGCGAGCCGAGGAAGTTCACGAAGGCGCCGAAATCGACGACCTTCACGACCTTGCCCGTGTAGATCTGGCCGATCTCCGGCTCGGCGACGATGCCGCGGATCCAGTCGATCGCCGCCTGGCTCGCCTTGCCGTCGACGGCCGCGACCTTGACCGTGCCGTCGTCGTCGATGTCGATCTTCGCGCCGGTCTGCTCCACGATCTCCCGGATCACCTTGCCGCCCGAGCCGATCACGTCGCGGATCTTCTCCTTCGGGATGTTGATCACGGTGATGCGCGGGGCGTTCTGGTTCACGGCCTCACGGGCGCCGCCCAGGGCCTTGCCCATCTCGCCCAGGATGTGCATGCGGCCGTCACGGGCCTGGCCGAGCGCGATGCGCATGATCTCCTCGGTGATCGAGGTGATCTTGATGTCCATCTGCAGCGCGGTGATGCCCTTCTCGGTGCCGGCCACCTTGAAGTCCATGTCGCCGAGATGGTCCTCGTCGCCGAGGATGTCGGACAGGACCGCGTAGCGCTCCTGCTCCTTGATCAGGCCCATCGCGATGCCGGCGACCGGGCGCGGCAGCGGGACGCCGGCATCCATCAGCGACAGCGAGGTGCCGCAGACGGTCGCCATCGAGGACGAGCCGTTGGACTCCGTGATCTCCGAGACGACCCGCAGCGTGTAGGGGAACTGCTCCTTGCTCGGCACCAGCGGGCGCACCGCGCGCCAGGCGAGCTTGCCATGGCCGATCTCGCGCCGGCCCGGCGAGCCCATGCGGCCGGCCTCGCCGACGGAGTAGGGCGGGAAGTTGTAGTGGAGCATGAAGCTCTCGCGGTACTCGCCCTCGAGCGCGTCGATGATCTGCTCGTCCTGGCTGGTGCCGAGCGTGGTCACGACCAGCGCCTGGGTCTCGCCGCGCGTGAACAGGGCCGAGCCGTGGGTGCGGGGCAGCACCCCGACCTCCGAGACGATCGGCCGGATGTCGGCGGTGCCGCGGCCGTCGATGCGCTTGCCGGTCTCCAGCACCGAGCCGCGCAGGACGTCGGCCTCGGCCGCCTTGAAGGAGGAGGCGATCGCCTCGGGTGCGATCTCCTCGGCCATCAGCGTCTCGAGCGCCTTGACCTTGGCCGCGCTCAGCTTCTCGTGGCGCGCCTGCTTCAGCGTCTCGCGGTAGGCGGCGCGGACGTCGTCGCCGACCACCTCGGTGACGCGGCGCTTGACCGCCTCGGCGTCGTAGGACGGCGCCGGCATGTCCCAGGGTTCCTTGGCGGCCTGCTCGGCAAGGCCGATGATCGCCTCGATGACCGGCTGGAAGTGCTGGTGGCCGAACATGACGGCGCCCAGCATCACGTCCTCGGGCAGCTCCTTCGCCTGCGACTCGACCATCAGCACGCCTTCGGTGGTGCCGGCGACGACCAGGTCGAGGTCGATGTCCTCCATCTGGTCCTGGGTCGGGTTCAGCACGAACGCGCCGTTCCTGTAGCCGACGCGGGCGGCGCCGACGGGGCCGAGGAAGGGCACGCCCGAGATCGTCAGCGCCGCCGAGGCGCCGATCATGGCGACGATGTCCGGGTCGTTCTCGAGGTCGTGGCTGAGAACCGTGCAGACCACCTGCGTCTCGTTCCGGAAGCCGCTGACGAACAGGGGACGGATCGGACGGTCGATCAGGCGGCTGACCAGCGTCTCCTTCTCCGAGGGACGGCCCTCGCGCTTGAAGAAGCCGCCCGGGATCTTACCCGCGGCGAAGGTCTTCTCCTGGTAGTTGACCGTCAGGGGAAAGAAGTCGATCCCCGGCTTGGCGGTCTTCTGGAACACGGCCGTGCACAGGACGGTCGTCTCGCCGTAGGTGACCAGCACCGCGCCGTCGGCCTGCCGAGCGATCTTGCCGGTCTCCAGCACCAGCTTGCGCCCGCCCCAGTCGAGTTCCTTACGATAGACATTGAACATCTTTGCTTCCTTCCATCCGACACCCGGCCGCCCCGGATTGGGCGATCGGGCCCGCGGTTCTCCGTCGTCTCATCCCGCGTGAAAATACGAAAACGGCCGGTCCCGCGACTGCGGGCCGGCCAGATGACTGCATGAAATCCGATGCATGGAATGCCGCCGGGGCACGTCCCCGGCGGAGCCGCCGCCTTCCGCTACCGCGACGGCCCCGGTGTCGCGCCCGCCATCGCGGGCGCGGTCCATCCTGCGGGTCGTCGGGGCGAAAGGCGACGAGCTGATCACCGTACCCGGTCGCCGCTCAGCGGCGCAGGCCCAGCCGGCCGATCAGCGTCTCGTAGCGGCCCTGGTCCTTGCCCTTGAGGTAGTCCAGCAGGCGGCGGCGCTGGCCGACCATCATCAGCAGGCCGCGGCGGCTGTGGAAGTCCTTCTTGTGGGTCTGCATGTGCTCGGTCAGGTTCCTGATCCGCTCGGACAGGATCGCGACCTGCACCTCGGGCGAACCGGTGTCGCCCTCATTCGTCTTGTATTCGCCGACGAGCGTCTGCTTGCGCTCAGCAGTGATCGACATCGTGGTCTCCAGCCTAGAGGTTCAATACGCGCATCGGGCGGACCTCCGCCCCTTCGACACGGACCAACGCTACCGGTTTGCCGTCGCAAACAGCTAATACGACGGCGCCGTTGCCCGCCGGATCGGAATTCAGCCTGTCCAGCCGTTCCCGATCCTGGCGCCGCAGCAACGCCACCGCCTGGCCCAGTCTCAGTCGATGCGCTTCCGGCTCCGTCAGGGCCAGCGCCGGGATGTCGTCCAGCGCGGTCTCTACGGGAAGCAGGACTCGTTCGAGCGCCGCACCTTGCTCCAAAGCCGCGAGATCGTCCAGAGAAATCGCGCGGTCCAGCGTGAAGCGGCCGACCGCCAGCCGGCGCAGCAGCGTGACGTGGCCGAGAGTGCCGAGTGCCAGCGCCAGGTCGCGGGCGAGCGAGCGGACATAGGTGCCCTTCCCGCAATCGACCTCGAAGTCGGCATGGTCCCGGTCGGGCACGCCGACGAGGTGGAATGCGTCGATGCGGACCCGTCGCGCCGCCAGTTCCACGACCTCGCCGGCGCGGGCGAGGTCGTAGGCGCGCGCGCCTTCCAGCTTGATCGCGGAGAAGCGCGGCGGCACCTGCTCGATCTCGCCGACGAAGCCCTCCAGCGCCGCCTCGATCTCCGCTTCCGTCGGCCGGACGGGGCTGGTGGCGACGACCTCGCCTTCGCAGTCGTCGGTCGGGGTCGCTTCGCCCCAGCGGACGCGGAACCGGTAGGTCTTGGTGCCGTCCATCGCATAGGCGACCGTCTTGGTCGCCTCGCCGAAGGCGATCGGGAGCACGCCCGTCGCGAGCGGGTCGAGAGTGCCCCCGTGGCCCGCCTTCTCGGCGCCGAGGAGGTGCCGGGCCTTCGCCATCGCCTGCGTCGAGGTCAGGCCCAACGGCTTGTCGACGACGAGCCAGCCATGGATCGGCCGGCCCTTGCGCCTACGCGCCACGGACGCCCCCGTCCCGCCCTTCCTCGTCGTCGCGCTCTTCTTCCTCGTCGAACTCCTCCGCGCCGGGTTCCAGGGCCTCAGGCTCATCGATGTCGCCGCCGGGTCCGCGGCCGATGTCGCCGCCGGGTTCGCGGCCGAGGTCGCGGCGCACGTCCGGATTCTGGAGCAGGGTGCCGATATGGCCCGCGTAGTCGAAGGAGGTGTCGGGCTCGAAGCCGATCGTCGGCGCGTGGCGCAGCCGCATCGCCTTCGCGACCTGGCTGCGGAAGAAGGGGGCGGCGCGACGCAGCGCGGCCACCGTCTCGGCCGGATCGCCGCCGCCGCCGAGCGGCGTGACGAAGGCCGTGGCGTTCCGCAGGTCGGGGCTGACGCGCACCTCCGTCACGGTGACGTTCATGCTATGCAGCGTCGGGTCGCGGAAATCGCCGCGCTGGAGGACCTCGGCCAGGACGTGGCGCAGTTCCTCGCCGACCCGGAGCTGGCGCTGCGATGGCGCGCGGCCCTGGCGCCGCTGTGCGTCTTTTCTGGATGCCATCTGTCAAAAAATCCTTCGCGAAGGCGGCGTCCGCCGATCGCGGCCGTGCAGGCGTGAGCGTGCAGGCGGGGCCGTGCGGACGAAGGGGCGCGGGGCCGCCGCCGGCGGTGTCCTGGAAGAAAGGGAGGCCGGCGGCGGCATGCGCCGCCGGCCCCGCCCGGCGGTCAGAGCTGCCGGGCGACCTCTTCTATCTCGTAGGCCTCGATGACGTCGCCGTTCTGGATGTTGTCGTAGTTCTCGAACGCCATGCCGCACTCGTAACCCTCGCGCACCTCGCGCACTTCGTCCTTGAAGCGCTTGAGGGTCTTGAGCGTGCCGGTGTGGATCACGACGTTGTCGCGCAGCAGCCGGACGCCGGCACCGCGCTTGACCACGCCGTCGGTGACGAAGCAGCCGGCGACCTTGCCGACCTTCGTGATGTTGAACACGTCCCGGATCTCGGCATGGCCCAGGAAGCGCTCGCGCAGGGTCGGCGACAGCATGCCGGTCAGCGCCTGCTTCACGTCGTCGATGACGTCGTAGATCACGGAGTAGTACCGGATGTCGATGCCGTCCCGGCGGGCCATGTCGCGGGCCTGCGGGTTGGCGCGCACGTTGAAGCCGATGATCATCGCCTTCGACGCGTTCGCCAGCGTGACGTCCGACTCGTTGATCGCGCCGACCGAGCTGTGGAGGACGCGGACCTTGACCTCGGTGTTGTCGCCCGCGAGCTTCTCCAGGGCGCCCGAGATCGCCTCGATCGACCCCTGCACGTCGCCCTTGATGACGATCGGCAGTTCCTTGACCTCGCCGGCCTGGATCCGGTTGAACATCTGCTCGAGCGTGCCGCGCGTCGCCGCGTTCGCCGCCTCGCGCTTCTTGCGCTGACGGAACTCGGCGATCTCGCGGGCCCGGGCCTCGTTCTCGACGACGGTGAAGTCGTCGCCGGCCAGCGGCGTCCCGCTCAGGCCCAGCACCTCGACCGGGGTCGCCGGCGGCGCGTCCTGGACGGCTTGGCCGCGGTCGTTCACGAGGGCGCGCACCTTGCCCCACTCGCTGCCGGCGACGAACGCGTCGCCGACGCGCAGCGTGCCGCGCTGGACCAGGACGGTCGCGACCGAGCCGCGGCCGCGCTCGAGCTTCGCCTCGATCACGACGCCTTCGCCGGTGCGCTCGGGGTTGGCCTTCAGCTCCAGGATCTCGGCCTGCAGGAGGATGGCCTCCTCCAGCCGCTCCAGGTTCAGGCGGGTCTTGGCCGAGACGTCGACCGCGAGGATGTCGCCGCCAAGCTCCTCGACCACCAGCTCGTGCTGCAGCAGCTCCTGGCGCACCCGCTGCGGATTGGCGTCCGGCAGGTCGCTCTTGTTGATCGCGACGATGATCGGAACCTTGGCCGCCTTGGCGTGGTGGATGGCCTCGACCGTCTGGGGCATGATCCCGTCGTCGGCGGCGACCACCAGCACGACCACGTCGGTGACGTTGGCGCCGCGGGCCCGCATCTCGGTGAAGGCGGCGTGGCCCGGCGTGTCGATGAAGGTGATCCGCGCGCCGGACTTGAGCACGACCTGGTAGGCGCCGATGTGCTGCGTGATGCCGCCGGCCTCG
The DNA here is from genome assembly GCF_035998295.1 of Arenibaculum sp. Taxonomy (NCBI): domain Bacteria; kingdom Pseudomonadati; phylum Pseudomonadota; class Alphaproteobacteria; order Rhodospirillales; family Azospirillaceae; genus Arenibaculum; species Arenibaculum sp. Next base: position 10,439 of record NZ_DASYHS010000141.1, read on the forward strand.
CGGGCCGCGACGTCGGTCTCGCGCAGCGCGTCGAGCAGCGAGGTCTTGCCGTGGTCGACATGGCCCATGACCGTGACGACCGGGGCGCGCGAGCGCATGAGGTCCGGATTGCTCTCCTCGCTGCGCAGGCCCAGCTCCACGTCGGCTTCCGACACGCGGCGGGAGCGGTGGCCGAACTCGGCCACGACCAGCTCGGCCGTGTCGGCGTCGATGGACTGGTTGATGGTCGCCATCACGCCCATGCGCATCAGCGACTTGATCACGTCCGCGCCGCGTTCCGCCATGCGGTTCGACAGCTCCTGGACCGTGATCGCCTCGGGGATCACGACGTCGCGGGTCACCTTGAGCGTCTCCTGTCGGCTCGCGAGCCTCTGCCGTTCGCGCTCGCGCGCCCGGCGCAGGGAGGCGATGGACCGCGTCCGCTCGCTCTCGTCGGCGTTCAGCGCCTGGGTGAGGGTCAGCTTGCCGCCGCCGCGGCGCCCCTGGTTCGTCTTGGCCTTGGGCGCGACGCTGCTCGGCTTGGCGGCCGCGGGGCGGCCGGCTCCGGTCTTGCGCCGGGGCTGGTCGTCCTCCTCCTCCTCGGCGCGCGGGCGGCCGGGCACGGCGGCCGGGGCCGTCGTCTCGGCGGCCGGCGTCGTCGCGCCAGCCGCGCGCTTCCTGTCGTCCTCGGGCTTGCGCCGGGCGGCCTCGGCCTCGCGGCGCTTGGCCTCCTCTTCCTGGCGGCGGCGCTCGGCCTCCTCGGCCGCCTGACGCTCGGCCGCCTGGATGCTGCGCAGCTCCTCCATCTCGCGCTCGCGCAGCGATTCGGAGTCGAGGATCGGTTCCGGCTCCGGCTCGACCAGCTCCTCGTCCTCGATCAGGACCTGCTCGGCCGCGAGCTCCGCCTCGATCTGGCGGCGCTCCTCTTCCGAGCGGATGGCGCCCTGCAGCGCGCGCAGCCTCGCGTCGCGCTCTTCGCGGGTGAGCTGGCGCACCGGCGGGGCGCCGCGCTGGCCGCGGCCTCCCTGGCCGGGCTTGGCCGGCAGGCCCTCGGCAGCCCGGCGCGCGGCGGCGCCGCCGTCCGCGATCCCCGGGACGGCGCCTTTTTCCAAGGTCCGTTTGCGCTTGACCTCGACCGTCACGGTCTTGGACCGCCCATGGGAGAAGCTCTGCCGCACCGATCCGGCGTCGACGGTCTTCTTCAGCTCCAGCTTGCCCCGGTTGCCGAGGCTCAGCACTTTCTTGCGGTCCTGGTCGTTCGTGTCAGTCATCTGTGTCCGACTAGTTCGTCGTTTGATTCCGATCTCCGGCGCTGGTCCGGAGCTGAATATTCGATACCTGGCCCGGGGCGAACCCGGCGTACCGGTGGCATTCCGCCAGAAGGCGTTCAGTCAGGCGGCCCGGCGCGAGCGCCACGTGGACCGCGAGGTCCCGGCCCAGGGCTGCGCCCATGGCCGAGGCCTCGAACAGTTCCGCGACGGGCAGGCCGGGTGCCAGCGCCCGCAGCTTGGACCGGCCGTCTTCCGCCCCGTCCACCGCCGCCAGCAGCATCGCGGCGCCACCGGACTTCAGCAGCTCCCGCACCTTCTCGAACCCCGCGACCGCCTGCCCGCCGCGCCGGGCGAGGCCCAGCAGCTCCAGGCAACGCTCGCGCAGCAGGCCCGCGACCCGGTCCGGCAGGTCCGGGCCCGCCCGGACGGGCCGGCGCGCGGCCTTGGAGAAGAGGTTCTTCGAGACGGCCTTCGCCAGTGCCGCCCGGTCCGCTGCGACCCAGTGGCCGCGGCCGGGCAGCCGCTCCTCGACATCGGGCACGACCGACCCGTCGGGTGCCACGACGAACCGGATCATCCCGTCCTTCGTGCGCACCTCGCCGGTCACGATGCACCGCCGCAGCGGGCTCGCGCGCCCGCCGATGGCTTCCGGCTCGTCCGTCGTGTCGAATTCGCCCTGTACGACCATTCCCTATCGAAACTCGCTCCCGAGCGTCACGCGTTGGACTGCGCACCGAGCGTGCCGTCGGTCTCGTCGGAGAACCAGTGGGCACGGGCAGCCATGATGATGTCGTTGGCGTCGGCGGTGCTCAGCGCATCCTTGCCGACGAGGTCCCGAAGCTCGTCGCCGGCGAGGTCGCCGAGGTCGTCGAGCGTCTTGACGCCGTTCTCGCCGAGCTTGACCAGCATGGAGGGGGTGAGCCCGTCGAGCTCCGCCACTTCCTCGCTGACGCCCAGCTCCTGGCGCCGTTCCGTGAGCACCCGGTCCTGCTCGTCGAGATAGACCCGGGCGCGTTCCTTGAGCTCGTCGGCCACGTCCTCGTCGAAGCCCTCGATCTCGGCCAGCTCCTCCGTCTCGACGAAGGCGATCTCCTCGACCGAGGTGAACCCTTCGGCCACCAGTAGATGGGCAATGACGTCGTCCACGTCCAGCGCGTCGATGAAGAGCTGGCTGCGCGTCTTCATTTCCTCCGAGCGCTTCTCCGATTCCTCGGCCTCGGTCATGATGTCGATGTCCCAGCCGGTGAGCTGGCTCGCCAGCCGGACGTTCTGGCCGCGGCGGCCGATCGCCAGGCTGAGCTGGTCGTCGGGGACGACGACCTCGATGCGCTTGCTCTCCTCGTCGAGGACGACCTTCGTCACCTCGGCCGGGGCGAGCGCGTTGACCACGAAGGTGGCGGGATCGCCCGACCACGGGATGATGTCGATCTTCTCGCCCTGCAGCTCGCCGACCACGGCCTGCACGCGCGAGCCGCGCATGCCGACGCAGGCGCCGACCGGGTCGATGGAGCTGTCGTGGCTGACCACGGCGATCTTGGCCCGCGAGCCGGGGTCGCGCGCCACCGCCTTGATCTCGATGATGCCGTCGTAGATCTCCGGCACTTCCTGGGAGAACAGCTTCGCCATGAAGGCGGGATGGGTGCGGGACAGGAAGATCTGCGGCCCGCGCGCCTCCTGGCGGACGTCGTAGATGTACGCGCGCACGCGGTCGCCGTTCTTGAAATGCTCGCGCGGGAGCAGCTCGTCGCGCCGGAGCACCGCCTCGGCCCGGCCGAGGTCGACCGTCACGTTGCCGTACTCGACGCGCTTGACCAGCCCGTTGACGATCTCGCCGACGCGGTCCTTGTACTCCCGGTACTGGCGCTGGCGCTCGGCCTCGCGCACCTTCTGGACGATCACCTGCTTGGCGGTCTGCGCGGCGATCCGGCCGAAATCGATCGGCGGCAGCTCGTCCGTCAGCAGGTCGCCGAGCGTCGCGTCGGTCTTGACCCGCCGCGCGTCGTCGAGGGTCAGCTGCGTCGCCTCGTTCTCGACGGCTTCGACCACCTCCATGCAGCGCACCAGCCGGATGTCGCCGGTCTTGCGGTCGATATGCGCGCGGATGTCGTGCTCGTGCCCGTATTTGGAGCGGCCGGCCTTCTGGATCGCCTGCTCCATCGCCTCGAGGACCTCGTCCCGGTCGATGCTCTTTTCGCGGGCAACCGCATCGGCGACTTGTAGCAGTTCCATTCCGGATGTTCCTGGCGTTCTTCTGGGATCGGACCGGCGGCCTCGGTCTGCGGCCGGTGGCGGTCGTCGCTAGTGTTGCGGCTTGGTGCTGGCGTCGATCAACTCGTCGGTCAGGATCAGCTTCGCCTTCTGGATGGTATCGTAGGGGATCTCGACCGCTCCCTCCTGCGTCTCCACCCTGACGCGCTCGTCCTGCGTGCCCCGGATATGGCCGCGGAAGCGCTTGCGGCCCTCGATCGGGAAGCGGGTCTCGATCCGCGCCTCGAAACCGGCGAACCGGTCGTAGTCCTTCAGCCGGGTCAGCGGCCGATCGATCCCCGGCGAGCTGACTTCGAGCGTGTATGCACCCTTGATCGGATCCTCGACGTCGAGAAGCGCCGAAACCGCGCGGCTGATGTCCGCGCAGTCGTCAACCGTCATCGCCTCGCCGTCCGTCCGTTCGGCCATCACCTGCAGGACGGGCCGCTGGGTGCCGGAGATCTGGACCCGCACGACTTCGTAGCCCATGTCTTCCACCGCGGGTGCGATGATCTGCCTGATCCGTTCGGTTGCGTCCATGCCACTCAGACTGAAGACCCGATTCGCCAAAAAACAAAAAAGGCGGGCCGTTGGCCCACCCGACAGCGATCCACCGGGCTAGGGGTTCCCTGCCCGTCGGATCGTATGGGATCACGGGTGAAAATATAGCCATTCCACCGCGACGGGCAAGGCTTTTTCCTCGTCGCGGCGTCGTCTTCGCCTCAAGGGCGCGCGCGCCTGCGGAATCTCAGGAATACCGGCGTCCGTCCCGCTTCGATCGCCTTCGCTTCGTAGCGCGTCTGCGGCCAGTCCTCCGGACGCGTCTGCCAGTCCGCGGGCCCGCGCGCCAGCCATTCGAAATCCGGGTGCCGCCAGGTGTGCTCGAGCATCCAGGAAACCAGGGACGGGTCGTCGCTGGCCAGCCGCAGTTCCGCGCCGTCCGCCAGCACGCGCGCGAGCCGGGGCAGGTTGGCGGGGCCGACGAAGCGGCGGCGATGGTGGCGGACCTTCGGCCAGGGGTCGGCGAAGAGGATGAAGCAGCGGCCGACGGACGCGTCCGCGAGCGCGTCGATCAGCGGGCGCGCGTCGTCGTCGTGGATGCGGACATTGGCGAGCCCGCCGACCTCGACGTGGCTCAGCAGGCTCGCGACCCCGTTGACGAAGGGTTCGCAGCCGATCATGCCGATCCCGGGATGCGCGGCGGCCTGCCACGCCAGATGCTCGCCGCCGCCGAAGCCGACTTCGAGCCAGACCTCCGCCGGCGGGCGCTCGAACAGCGACCGGGGGTCCAGGCGGGCGCCCGGGCCGGGCAAGGGGGCAGGCAGGGAGACGCGCAGGCGCGGCAGGAGGGTTTCGACGAGCGCGCTCTTGTGCCGGCGGAGCTTGCGTCCGTGGCGGCGGCCGAAGACCTTGTCGGCCGGAGCGCCCGTCAGGGAAGCCGTCGAGGAGCCCGTGGAGGAATAGCTGTCTTTCGCCACGGCTTGCCCCGGCGGGAAGGTTGGGTGCGGACGGGGTCCGTCCGGCGCGCCGGAACCGCCGCGCAGGCGTCTTCTCGCAAGAGCGGCCGGGCCCGGTCAAGCCGGGACGTGCCTCGGCGCCCGTCCGGCCGGTACCGGACGGGGCCGCGATCCCGGCCGGTTCGGTCCGATGCGGACTGGGCCGCGTTCGGTCCGATGCGGCCTGGGCCGCGTTCAGTCCGATGCGGCCTGGGCCGCGTTCAGTCCGATGCGGCCTGGGCCGCGTTCGCCACGGACTTCGTCAGCTCGAAGATCCGCTTGCGGACCTGGGGGTCCGTGATGCGGTAGTAGGCGCGCACGAGTTCGAGCGTCTCGCGCTTGGCCATCGGATCGGGCTCGAACCCGGCTTGGCGCTCGACCTCGGCGGAGGCGGCCTGGTCGAGCGGATAGCTCTCCTGGTCGACCGGCATGTCGTCGAAGAAGAACGACACCGGGACGTCGAGCACGCGGCTGAGGTCGAACAGCCGGCTGGCGCCGATGCGGTTCGCGCCGCGCTCGTATTTCTGCACCTGCTGGAACGTCAGGCCGATGGCTTCGCCGAGCTTTTCCTGGCTCATCCCGAGGAGCGTGCGGCGAAGACGGACCCGCGACCCGACATGGACGTCGATCGGGTTCGGCTTTCCCGTCCGCGGCCGTCCGCCGACGCCCCGGCGGCCTCTCGTTTGTGGCTGCATGCGCAAACCCCTGTTGGAAAAAATTGTCTCTAACTTATCAGGCACGCACGGGTATGCAGTCAATGGTTGGTATGGCCGCAGGGACGTGCACGCGCATACAAATATATGTGTGCACTTCAGCGGCCATGTCGAGCCAGGGTTGCGAAAACCCCTTGAATAAAAAGCATTACCACCAATAGCGCATCCCCGTATCGGGAGTATAGGGTCGGGGCAGCGGCCGCGGGCAGCGGCGCGTCGACGACGCCGGTTTCCCCGAGGCCGAGCCGGGCGACGACGCGGCCATGGGCGTCGACGACGCCGGAGATGCCGGTGTTGGCCGCGCGGACCAGCGGCAGCCCTTCCTCGACCGCCCGCACCCGCGAGATCGCGAAATGCTGGTGGGGGCCGGCGCTGATGCCGTACCAGGCGTCGTTGGTCAGGTTCAGCAACCATTCCGGGCGGTCGCCGGGAGCGGCGACGGCGCCGGGGAAGATCACCTCGTAGCAGATCAGCGGGCTGAACGACGGCAGGCCGGGCAGCCGCATCGTCCTGATGCCGGAACCGGGGGTGAAGTCGCCGTTCGCCGCGGCGACGGCGGGCAGCGGCACCCAGCGGCGCAGGGGCATGTACTCGCCGAACGGCACCAGATGGGCCTTGTCGTAGATGCCCGCGACCTCGCCGGCACCGTCGAGCGCGATCATGCTGTTGCGGAATTCCCGCCGGTCGGCGGGGCCTTCAACGCGCGGCGCGCCGGTCAGCGTCAGGCCGCCGGGCGGCGTGACCGCCGCGACGGCCAGCCGGAGCGCCATGTCCTGCTCGATCAGGAAGGGCACCGCCGTCTCCGGCCAGATCACGTGGGTCACCGGGCGGTCGCCGGGCTGCGCCGCAAGGTCGAGATGGCGCTGGAAATTGGCCTCGCGCTGGCCCGGCGCCCATTTCAGCCGCTGGTCGATGTTGGGCTGGACGATGCGCAGGCGGACGCCCTCGACCATTTCCGCCGGCGCGGTCGAGAGCCGCCAGGCCCCGTGCGCCGCCAGCACCGCGATGCCGGCGAGCGCGGCGGCGGCGGCGGCCCAGGCGCGCCGTCGCGCGACCCCGGCCTCGCCGAACAAGGCCGGCAGCGCCGCCGCCGTCACCGTCAGCAGGCCCAGGCCGTAGACCCCGACATGGGCCGCGGTCTGCAGGACCGGCTCGAAGCCGACCCAGGAATAGCCGACGAGGTTCCAGGGAAAGCCGGTGAAGACGTGGCCCCTCAGCCATTCCGCCGAGGTCCACAGCACCCCGAAGGCGAGCACGCGCGCGAGGCCGCGCAGCGGCAGGACGTGCAGGCCGAGGGTGGCGAGCGCCGGGAACGTCGCCAGCACCGCCGGAAGCCCCGCCGCCGCGAACGGCATCATCCACCAGTACCGCTCCGCGTCCGTCAGCAGCGCGAAGGAGATCCAGTAGAGCCCGAACAGGAAATGGCCGAACCCGAACGCCCAGCCGATGGCGAAGGCCTGCCGCTTCGTGTGCGCGCCCGACAGCAGCCAGAGCAGCGCCGGCACCGCGGCCGCGAGCACGGGAACGGCGTGGGCGGGGGGCAGCGCGAGCGTGGCAAGCGCGCCGAGGGCGAAGGAGAGGGCGAGGCGCCGCCAGCCCCGCAGGGCGGCGATGGCCGCCGCGAGCCGCCCGAGCGGCGGCGCGGGCGCCGCGCGCGCGGCTTCGCGTCCCGTCGCGATACCGGTTCCGACCGTCACCGTTTCCAGTCCTCCGCCGCGCGTGGGGGCGTGCCCCTCCGGCCGGCTCTTCGTGGCGTTCTCAGCCGGAAGCGGCCGCGTCGTCGGCCGGCCGCGTCGTGTCCGGGAGGTTGCGCACCCGCAACCGCTTGATGCGCCGGGGGTCGGCCTCGACGACCTCGAATTCCAGTCCCGAGGGGTGTTTCAGCAGCTCGCCCCGGGTCGGGACCCGGCCCGCCAGCGCGAAGACCAGGCCGCCCAGGGTGTCGACGTCGTCCATCTCCTCCTGGTCGAGGATCGGCCCGACCTGCTCGATGAACTCCTCGATCGGTAGGCGGGCGTCGGCGAGCAGCGTGCCGTCCGGCCGGTTCACCAGGAGCGGCGGCTCCTCCTCGTCGTGCTCGTCCTCGATCTCGCCGACGATCTCCTCGACCAGGTCCTCGATCGTGACCAGCCCGTCGATGCCGCCGAACTCGTCGACGACCAGCGCGATGTGCTGCCGCGTCTGGCGCATCTGCAGCAGCAGGTCCAGCACCGGCATGCTCGGCGCGACGATCAGCACGTCGCGGACGATGTCAGCCATCCGGAACGGCTTCTTCTCGGCGACGCAGGCCAGCACGTCCTTGATGTGGACGAAGCCGATCACGTCGTCCAGCGTCTCCCGGTAGACGGGCAGGCGCGAATGGGCCTCCGACGCCATCTTCTCGATCAGATCCGGCAGCGTGATCGCCGCGTCCACCGCGACGATGTCGGCGCGCGGCACCATGGCGTCGACGACGGTCGTGTCGCGCAGCTTCAGGATGTTGGCGAGGAGGACCCGCTCGTCGGCGGCGATCGACCCTTCGGTCTCGCGCCGCTCCTCGATCAGCTCCTCGATCGTGTCGCGCAGCGTCGTGTCGCTGCGCCCTCCCAGGATGCCCCGGAGCCAGCCCTTCAGGGGATGGGGAAGGGAGGCTTGCTCGTCAGCCCCGTATTCACGGGGCCATCTACTGCCAGATTGGTCGTTCATCGTCATTCGGGTCGGGGTTCGGGGCGCATGCCGTCCATGTAGGGGTCGGCGATGCCGAGCCCGTCGAGAATCCGCGCCTCGAGGCGCTCCATTCGGTCGGCATCCTCATCGGTCTCATGATCATAACCGAGAAGATGCAAAACGCCATGGACTACGAGGTGGGTCGCGTGGTCGTCCAGGGTCTTGCCCTGGGCGTCCGATTCCGCCTCGACGGTCCCATGGGCGAGGATCACGTCGCCGACCAATATGGGGGCGCCGGCGACCGCTTCCACCTCCTCGTCCTCGTCGTCCAGCAGCGCGAAGGAGAGCACGTTGGTCGGCTTGTCCTTGCCGCGGTAGTCCCGGTTCAGCCGGTGGACCAGCGCGTCGTCGGCCAGCACGATGCCGATCTCGGCCCCGCTCGCCGCCCCTTCCAGGCGGGGCGGGCGGTCGGCGGCGGCCCAGGCGGCCCGGGCCGCCCCGGCGAGGCGGTCGGCGAGCCCGGGCCGGCGCTCCCAGGCCTCCTCGTCGATCGCGACGTTGACGTCGACGTCGGTCGCGCTCACCCGCCGGCCTTCCGGTCGTGCTCGTCGTAGGCGCGCACGATGCGCCCGACCAGCGGGTGGCGCACGACGTCGGCCTCGGTGAACTGGACGAAGCTGACGCCCTCGACGCCCTGGAGGATGCCCATCGCCTCCTTCAGTCCCGAGCGGGTGCCCGAGGGCAGGTCGATCTGGGTGATGTCGCCGGTGATCGCCATGCGCCCGTTCTCCCCCAGCCGGGTCAGGAACATCTTCATCTGCATCGGCGTCGTATTCTGGGCCTCGTCCAGGATCACGTAGGCGTTGGCCAGCGTGCGCCCGCGCATGAAGGCGAGGGGGGCGACCTCGATCTCGCCGCTGGCGAGCCGCTTGGCCACCTGCTCGGCCGGCATCATGTCGTACAGCGCGTCGTAGAGCGGCCGCAGATAGGGATCGACCTTCTCGCGCAGGTCGCCGGGCAGGAAGCCCAGCCGCTCGCCCGCCTCGACGGCGGGCCGCGACAGGATGATCCGGTCGACCTGGCCAGAGGTCAGCATCGACACCGCCTGCGCCACGGCGAGGTAGGTCTTGCCCGTGCCCGCCGGCCCCAGCCCGAACACCAGCTCGCTGTCCTGCAGCGCCTTCAGGTAGGTGGCCTGGGTCGCGCTGCGCGGCGAGATCGACCGGCGGCGCGTCTTGACGTTGAAGTCGGGCCGCGTGATGGCCGCCATCACGGTGTCCCTGTCGCCGACGCCGACCGGCGTGGTCGCCATCCGCAGCGCCGCGTCGACCTCGCCGGGGCCGACGGTCATGTTCTGCTTCAGGCGCTCCCAGAGCGCCTCGATCGCGCTGCGGGCCGATTCGGCCGATTCGGGCGGCCCCGCGATGGTCAGCCGGTTGCCGCGGCTGATCAGGGAGACGCCGAGCTGCGTCTCGATGCGGGCGAGGTGGCTGTCGTGCTCTCCGTAGAGCAGCGCCAGCAGCCGGTTATCGTCGAACTGAAGGTCGATGCGGCGGTCAGGAACGCCGGTCAAACGGCAGCCTCCACGACGGTGGCCTCCACGGCACTGGGTTGGGGGACAGCCGCCGTTCCGGCGGCCGCGAGGGTTCCGGCCAGGCTGTTGGCGCGGGCGGCGGTGATCTCGACCTCGACCGTGCTGCCGAGCAACCGCCCGGGAGCTTCGACCGGGACCGACTGCATCCAGGGGCTGCGCCCCAGGAGCTGGCCGGCGCGCCGGCCCCGCCGGTCCAGCAGGACGGGCACGGTGCGTCCGACCATGGACTGGTTGAAGGCGACCTGCTGCGCGTTCAGGAGCTGCTGCAGCGCGGCCAAGCGCTCCTCCTTCACGGCCTCGTCCACCTGGCGGCCGGCGGCGGCCGCGGCCGGCGTCCCTGGCCGCGGGCTGTACTTGAAGCTGTAGGCCTGCGCGTAGCCGACGTCGCCGACGAGGCGGAGCGTCTCGGCGAAGTCGGCGTCGGTCTCGCCCGGGAAGCCGACGATGAAGTCGGAGGACAGGGCGAGGTCGGGCCGCGCCGCGCGCATGCGCTCGACGATGCGGCGATAGTCGTCCGCGCGGTGCTTGCGGTTCATGGCCGCGAGGATGCGGTCCGAGCCGCTCTGCACCGGCAGGTGCACGAAGGGCATCAGCGCCGGGACCTCGCCATGGGCGGCGATCAGGTCGTCGTCCATGTCCAGGGGATGGGACGTGGTGTAGCGGATGCGCTCCAGCCCGTCGATCCCGGCCAGCTCGCGCGCCAGCCGGCCCAAGCCCCAGGCGGCCCCGGTCTCCCCGGGAGCCGCGCCGTGCCAGGCGTTGACGTTCTGGCCGAGCAGCGTGATCTCGCGGGCACCGCCCGCGACCAGCCGGCGCGCCTCCGCGATCACCGCCCCGGCCGGGCGCGAGAACTCGGCCCCGCGGGTATACGGGACGACGCAGAAGGTGCAGAACTTGTCGCAGCCTTCCTGGATCGACAGGAAGGCGGACACGCCCTGCGGCGCGCGCTCCTCCGGCAGCAGGTCGAACTTGCTCTCGACCGGGAAGTCGGTGTTGAGCACGCGCTCGCCCGCCCCGCGGGCGAGCTTCGCCACCATCTCGGGCAGGGAGTGATAGGTCTGCGGGCCGAAGACCATGTCGACATAGGGTGCCCGCGCCATGATCTCCTCGCCCTCGGCCTGGGCGACGCAGCCGGCGACGGCGATGATCATCCGCTCGCCCCCGGTCTCGCGCAGGGCCTTCTCCCGGCGCAGGCGGCCGAGCTCGGAGAAGACCTTCTCCGACGCTTTTTCCCGGATATGGCAGGTGTTGAGGATCACCATGTCGGCGCCTTCGGGGCCGTCCGACGTCTGGTAGCCCAGGGGTGCCAGGACATCCGCCATGCGGGCGGAGTCGTAGACGTTCATCTGGCAGCCCCAGGTCTTGATGAAGAGCTTCTTTTTCAAATGCGCGGTCCTGAGCGCCTGTCCGGTTCCTGTTTCATGTCCGCGAACGGCAAATGGCGCCCGACCCGGAGGGTCGCGCGGCGCCGGCCGACAGTAACATCACCCGCCGCTCCGGAGTCAACAGCGGCCGGGCGGGAATCGTCCCGGCGCGCTCAGCCGGGGACGGCGCCCGGGGCCCCGACGGGCCCGTTCTCCCGGGCTTCGGCGGCCGGGGGAGCGGCCTGGGGAGCGGGTGCAGGAGCGGCCGGCACGGGCTCCGGGGCGGGCCGGCCGGAGACGGCGGCGGCCACGCCGCCGGCGATCACCTGCCAGCAATGCTCCCCGAGCGCCTTGCGGCTCGGGAAGTCGTCGACCGTGACCGGGTCGTGGAACTGCACGCGCACCGTCAGCCGGCCCAGCCCGACCATGCGCCACAGATGGCCCACCAGGTCCATGTCGCCGTACCAGGCGTAGAGCGGGCGCAGCCCCCGGCCGAGCGGGATGCCGTCCAGCCGGGTGGCGGCCACCGACACGGGCTGGACCGTGACCGGGCGGTCGCCGGCCCGGGTCCCGGCGACGCTGAACAGCGCCGTCTTGAAGGGCAGGGTACGGTTGCCGTCGCTGCTGGTGCCCTCCGGAAACAGGATCAGCACGTCCCCGGCCTCGATGCGCGCGCGCATGTCGTCGCGATGGGCCGCGGCGTTGCGGACCTTGCGGTCGACGAAGACCGTTCGCTGCAGCTTGGCGAGCAGGCCGAAGAACGGCCAGGCGCCGACTTCGGTCTTGGCGACGAAGGAGCCGGGGACGAGGCCGCCCAGGACGACGATGTCGAGATAGGAGGAGTGGTTGGAGACGACGAGCATCGGCCGGTCCGCCGACGGGCGGCCGACCACGTCCAGCGCGATCCCCAGCAGCCGCGCGCATATCCGGTGGTAGCGGTACGGCAGCCGGTCGCGAAAGCGCGAGCCCGTCGCGACGAGCACGGCCTGGACCGGGATCAGCGCCAGCGTGAACGCGAGATAGGCCGCGAGCCTGGCGGCGCCGAGGAAGGGGGAGCCCAGGCGCATGGCGGCCGCGCGGCTCACGACGCCGCGTCGTCGCGCCGACGCTCGTAGTGGCGGTAGTACTTCTCGGTCACGAGCTCGGTCTTGACGACGATGCAGACGTCGGTGGTGTTGAACTGGTGGTCGATGACGGCGCCGTCGCCGACGAAGCCGCCGAGGCGCAGGTAGCCCTTGATCAGCGGCGGCAGCAGGTTGAGCGCGGCCTTGACGTCGATCTGGTGCTCTTCCAGCAGGCTCATGCGGCCGTAGCGCTCGGGCACCGCCACCGGCCGCAGCGCCGGCGGCGCCAGATGGTGGTAGTAGAGGTAGGACAGCGGCAGCGCCAGCGCCCCCGGGTCGGTGCCCGGCAGGCTCGCGCAGCCGAACATCAGGGCGATGTCGTGCTGGAACACGTAGGCGGCGATGCCGCGCCACAGGAGCTGCATCGTCGGGCGCGTACGGTAGCGCGCGTCGACGCAGGACCGTCCCAGCTCGAGGATCTCGCCGGGATAGTCGAGCAGATGCGAGATGTCGTACTCGTCCTCGGAGTAGAAGCGCCCCGCGCGGTCGGCGGCGGACCTGCGGATCAGCCGGTAGGTCCCGACCACCCGGCCCGGCCCGGGCGGCAGGTTGTGGTCGATCACCAGCAGGTGGTCGCACAGCCCGTCGAAGGCGTCGAAGTCGCGGTGCAGCGCCGCCATCTCGGGCGTGGGGCGGGCCGCCATCTCCTTGTAGAACACCCGGTAGCGGAGCGCCTGGGCCGCATCGATCTCGGCCGGGGTCGCCGCCAGCCGGACCTCGAGGTTTCCGGTGCCCGGCTCGCTCCGGCCGAGCGATTCGGAAAGGGTGTCGGCCATGCTCTCGTTCATGAGTGGTCCCGGTCGGCGCAGCACGCACCCCCGCCTGGGCGGGGGCGTTGCGTCGCGCGACAGGCATATCACAAACGCATGCGCCGCGGTCAACCGACTCTTGGGGCCGACCGTCGGGGCCGGCCGCGCCTCAGGCTGAGCCCCGGCGGGCGCGGGTTCCCAGCCCGATCTGCTTGGCGAGCTTGCTGCGCTGCTTGGCGTAGTTCGGCGCGACCATCGGGTAGTCGGGGGGAAGCTGCCAGCGGTCCCGGTACTCCTCCGGCGACATGTCGTAGGCGGTCTTGAGATGCCGCTTCAGCATCTTGAGCTTTTTGCCGTCCTCGAGGCAGACGATATAGTCGGGCGTGACCGACTTCTTGATCGGCACCGCGGGCTGCGGCCGCTCCTGCGCCGGGGCCGGCTCCACGCCGACGTTGGCGAGGGTCTTGTAGACCTGTTCGATGAGTTGGGGAAGGTCTGTAACGGGCACCATATTGTTGGACACGTGCGCCGCTACGATCTCTGTCGTCAAGGACAACAGTTCATTGGAGGGTGTCTCGTCGTTCATCCAACTTTGCTCCTGGATGCTGTCGATCTGACGTATAAGTCTTATTGCGCCCGGGTGCAATAACGTTTCATTCGGACGGAAGAGCAGGCTTTGAGCGACCAAAAAACAATGGGACAGTTCCTCGACATAACCAGGGACGTTTGCCCGTTAACCTTTGTGAAGGTGAAGTTGCGTCTGGAACGGCTGGCTCCGGGGGAGGTCCTGGACGTGCGTCTAAACGCGGGCGAGCCGCTGGAGAATGTACCGCGGGCGGCCGCCGAACTGGGCCATTCCGTCGAATTCCTGGGTGCGGAAGATCCGGGCGGCGGCGGCGTCCACCGCCTCAGGATACGGAAGTCCGCGTCATGAGGAGCGGCGTTCCGCCTCGATGATGTCGCGGCGCATCACCAGGGCCGTCATGCGCCCGTCCTTTCTACGGTAGTAGCCGGGCCTGCGCCCGACTTCCACGAAACTATTATTAGTATACAAACGAATTGCTGCGGGGTTGTCCTCGGCCACTTCGAGGAAGACGGTCTGCGCGCCGCGCTGCGTCGCCCGCTCGATCACGGTCGCGAGCAGGCGCGCGCCATGACCCCGGTTGCGCATGGCCGGCCGCACGCCCAGCGTGATGACCTCGGTCTCCCCCGCCGCCGTGCGCAGGATGACGAGGCCGGCGGCCCGGCCGCCCTCCTCGATCGAGACGAACCCCTCGTTGCCGGGATTGGCCAGGAGGGTCATGAAGCCGAGCGCCGGCCAAGCGTCCTCGGGGAAGGCGTCGGCGTGGATCTCCGCCAGCAGCGACGCGTCGGCGAGGCGGACCGGCCGGATCACGGGCGGGTCCCTCCCGGCAGGGTCACGTCGGGCGCGCGCAGGTAGAGCGGTCCCGGCATCCCGCCGCCCGGCTCCCGAGTCGCGGCGATGCGGGCGACGACCGCGGCATCGGGTGCGGCCTGGGCGGCGATCCTCGCGTCGGGATGCGCGGCGAGGGCGCCGGCCATGCGCTCCGCCCCGTCGCCGGCGACGAGCAGCGGGCCCTCGGGCAGGCGGACCTGGCCCGGCGGCGCCACCTGGGGCGCTTCCATCGGCGCCAGGTCGGGCGCGAAGCCCTGGACGAACAGCTCCGCCCGGCGCGACTCGACGGCCACCAGCACCGTCCGCCCGTCGCGCCGGCCGGCCGGGACCGCATGGGCGAAGGCTTCGAAGGTGGTGACGCCTATCAGGGGCCGGCCGGCGGCGAGCGCCATCGCGCGGGCCGTCGCGAGGCCGATTCGCAGCCCGGTGAAGCTGCCGGGGCCGACCGTGACCGCCAGCCGGTCCAGGTCGCCGAAGCCGAGGCCGGCCTCCTCCAGCGTCGCCAGCACCATCGGCACCAGGACCTCGGACTGGCCGCGCGCCATCGCCACGTCTCTCCGGGCGAGGACGGTGCCGTCGGCCGTCACCGCGGTGGAGCAGGCGCCGGTCGCGCAGTCGAGGGCGAGGATCTTCATGTGTCCTTCCGCTGGGTGGGCCACTGGGTGGGGCCACTGGGTGGGGCCGCCGGGTGGGGCCGGCGCATCTTCTAGGCCGGCCGGGCGGCCCCGTCGACCCGCGAGTTCCCCGATCTGCGAACCGCGGCCGACTCGGCAAGTTCCGCCGGCGCTCAGCCGCGCGTGCCGGCCGGCAGATACGTCCACAGAGCCGGCTCCTCGCCGTGGAGCCGTGCGCCGTCGAGCCGGTACAGCAGGTTGCCGCGGATGATCGCCTGCACGTTCGCGACATAGGCGGGGCCGCGTTCGGAATACTTGAGCAGTCCGCTCGCGAGCGTCAGCCCGTCGGGATACCTGCCGTCGGCGCGCTGGGCCGCCCGCGCCGCGCGCAGGCCGGTATAGGCCCAGTGGGTGTTGAGGTTGTGGACGTAGGAACGCACGCTGTCCAGCAGGCGGTCGAAGACGCGGATCCGGTAGTCCCGCCCCGGCCGGCCGCCGCGCGGCATCAGCCCGTCCTCGCCCAGCGTGATCTGCCCGAACAGCGCGTTGCCGTTGCGTGCGAAGCGCGACCTGCCCCAGCCGCTCTCCTCCGCCGCCTGGGCCAGGGCCAGCGACGGCGGCACGACGTCGACCCGCCGCAGCAGCCCGTCGAAGTCCACCTCGGCCCCGCCGGCCGCCTCCGGCGCGCGGTAGCGCTCGGCGAGCTGGGTCAGCCATGCCGCGTCCCGGTAGCCGTGCGCCAGCCCGTTCCGCGCCGCCTGCGCGAGCTGCTCCAGCCGCCGGCGGTCCGCCTCCACCTCCTCGTTGACGTGCAGCACCAGCGGCAGCACGGCCGCCAGGAAGCGCATCTTGCGCTCCTCGATGCTGCCGGCGCTCTCGATGTCGAGGGGCAGGCGCTCGACGAGCTGCCGCGGCACCGGGAGGCCGAGGTCGCTGGCCTCGTCGATCCGGCGCGGGTCGATCCGCACGGCGTGCCGGACGGTTTCGGGGAAGGCCTCCGGTTCCGCGATGTCGGGCAGCGGGGGTTCCGGGAGCGGGGAGGCGGGCGCCTCGGGCGCCTGCGCCATCTCCGCCTCGGCCATCTCCGCCTCGGGCACGGGCAGCGGAACCGGCTCCGGCCGGGGTGCGGCGCGCCGGGCCTGCCGTTCCGCTTCATCCAGCGCCGCGACCTGGGCCGCGGCGGCTTCGAGCACCGAGTCGAGGGTCGGGCCCGGCGGCGGTTCGTCGCTGGATGGGGCGTTGCCGGGGGCGGCCGGCGACGGCTCGACCGCCGCGGCTGCCGCGGCCGCGAGCAGGGCGTAGCTCGGCGCGAAGTCGGGCGGGGGCAGCGGTTCGGGCAGCCGGCTCCAGCTCGGCGGCACCGTGGACGCCAGCCGGCACGACCCGATGTCGACCAGTTCCAGCGCGACGAGCGGCAGCGCCGGGACCGGGGGCGCCAGTGGGGCGGGTTCCGGCGCGGCCGGTTCGTGCAGCGGCGCGCGCAACGGGATCGGCGCAGGCGCGGCCGGGCGGTCCAGAAGATGCGCGGCGTTGGCGGTGCGCGCCTCGTCCCGGTCGCAGGCGCCGACGCCCCCGGGCCACAGCGCCATATCGGGCGGTGGCCGTCGTTCCGGCGCCGGTCGGCGCAGCGGGACGAGCGTGGCCACGAGCCGCGGCGCCAGCGCCGCGGCGAGGTCGGCCGCCTTTACGGCGTCGAGGCTGCACATGCCGCCAGCCCCGGCATGCAGCGCGAGGGAGAGCGCCCGGGGCGGGGGCTGGGTCGTGGTGGCCTGAAGGGGGACGGCCTCGACCGGGACGGCCTGGACCGGGGCTGCCCGATGCGGCACGGGGGGAGGCGCCACCGCGACCACGACGGCCGCCGGCGCGTCGGATGACGCGGGCGCCGACCATTTCAGCCAGGCGCCGGTCCCCGCCCCCAGAACGAAGGCCGCCGCCCCGGCGGCGCAGACGCGCCGCCAGCCGAGCGGATGACCCATGCGAGCGTCCCTGTCCATTCCACCGCCGGTCCCGAAACGGGACCGGCCAGCCGTTCGACGCCCCGACGGGGCGGACGGTTGGCCGGAACGGACAGGTTAACCCTAGTGGGCTACCTCGCTCAAGGGGTCAGGCGGATTGCCGGACCTCGACGACCTCGGGGATGTAGTGGCGGAGCATGTTCTCGATGCCCGACTTCAAGGTGGCGGTCGAGCTCGGGCAGCCCGCGCAGGAGCCCTTCATGTGCAGAAAGACGACGCCGTCCTCGAAGCCCTCGAAGGTGATGTCGCCGCCGTCCATCGCGACCGCCGGGCGGACGCGCGTGTCCAGCAGCTCCTTGATCTGGCTGACGATCTCGTCGTCCTCGTCGCTGGCGGCATGGCCGTCCCCCGCGTCCTCGAGCACGATCGGCAGCCCGGCCATCATGTGTTCCATGATCGCGCCGAGGATCGACGGCTTCAGGAGGTACCAGTCGCGGTCCTCGGCCTTGGTCACGGTGACGAAGTCGGAGCCCAGGAAGACGCCGGTGACGCCCTCGACCTCGAACAGGCGCTGCGCCAGGGGCGAGCGCTGGGCCGCCTCGGCGTTCGGGAAATCGGCCGTTCCGTGGCCGAGCACGTCGCGTCCGGGCAGGAACTTGAGGGTCGCCGGGTTGGGGGTCTGCTCGGTCTGGATGAACATGGATCTTCTCCTCGGTCCCGGCTCCGCGCCGGCGTCGCTATCTCGAAGGTGGGACGGCGGGTGCCGGGGATCAAGCCTCGTTCCCGCCACCCTGCCGTGCGGCACGCTCAGGTCACGACCAGGAGCTGCTCCTCCGTCAGCGTGCCCGGCACCACCGTCAGCGGTATGGACAGCTTGGACACGCCCTTGCCGGTCAGATAGCTGACGAGGGGGCCGGGGCCTTCCGGCCCGGTGCCGGCGCCGAGCACGAGGATGGAGATCGACGGCTCCTCCTCGATCAGGCGCAGCAGCTCCTCCCGGCGGTTCCCCTCGCGCACGTAGAGGCCCGGCATCTTCCCGGTCAGCTCGTTGACGACGCGGGCATGGCGCTGGAGGATCTGCTCCGCCTCGGTCCGGCGCTCCTCGCGCATGATGTCCTCGACCGCCATCCAATGCTGGAAGTCCGCCGACTCCGTGACCACCAGCAGCGCGACCCGGCCGCCGGAGTTGCGCGCGCGGTAGCTCGCGTATTTCAAGGCCACGCCCAGTTCCGCGCTCTCGTCCAGGACCACCAGGAAGATGCGCGGGAATTTCTCCGGATGCTCCCGTCCGGTGCCGTCGGTCATGGTTCACACCCTGCGGAACACCGCTCCGGCCAGCCATCCCGCCGCCATCGCGAACACAATGGCGACGGTCGCGTAGAGCAGGGACTGGCGCGTCGCGAAATCGTACACGTCTGCGCTGAACCCGATCTTGCTGACGGCGAGCGGCGTCGTCTGCGCGCTGACCACGTCGCCGTCGCGGATCAGGTAGACGCTCACAATATACGCCCCCGTCGGGACGTTCGCGGGAAAATAGATCGTCGTGCGGAACAGCCGCTCGCCCAGGAAGGCGACCTGGGCGTGCTCGGTCGAATAGAGGCCGTCCTCCTGCTTCTTGCGGATCAAGGCCTCCCGGAACTCGCGGACGGTCTCGGGCGGCGCCGGCTCGCCCGGCACCAGGTTGAGGTAGCCGAGCCCGATCTCGTGGCGCTGGAGGACCGAATCCTCGACCAGCATCCCGAGCGGGCGCGTCGTGGCGACGCGATAGAAGCTCGGCACCTGCGTGAAGCCCAGCCTCCTGGTGTTGAGCCAGATCCCCGCCACCCGCTCCTTGCGGCGGACGACGGTGTCGTCCGGCGGACCCTGGACGACGACCGCGACGTCGCCCGGCCCGTCGACGGCGCCGAACAGGACGACCTCGGTCCCGGTGAACCCGGTCGTGATCGCGATCAGGTGGTGGGACAGGTCGGCGACCAGCGCCTGGGCCCGCAACGCCTGCGTGCCCGCGGCCAGCGCCCCCAGCGTGGCGCAGAGCAGGGCGGCCAGCCGCAGGCCGGGGACCGCGCGCGACGTCATGAGGCGACCGCGTTCGTGACGGAGTACAGGTCCTCGGGCACGGCGACCAGGTCCCAGGCGAGCCTGAAGGCCACGGCGACGACCAGCAGTCCGAGCAGGAAGCGCGCTTGGTCGGCCCGCAGGTAGCTGCCGGCGCGGGTGCCGAACTGGGCGCCGATCACGCCGCCCACCAGCAGCAGCAGGGCCAGCACGACGTCCACGGTCTGGTTCAGCGCCGCGTGCAGGAAGGTGGCGATGGCGGTGGAGAAGATGATCTGGAACAGCGAGGTGCCCGCCACCATCGCCGTCGGCATGCCCAGCAGGTAGATCATGGCGGGGACCAGCATGAACCCGCCGCCGATGCCCATGATCGCGACCAGGACGCCGCCGATGAAGCCGATGCCGCCGGGCAGCAGGGCGCTGACGTAGAGGCGCGAGCGCGGAAAGCGCATCTTCAGCGGCAGCCCGTGCAGCCAGGTGTGCTTGTGCAGCTTGCGTCGCTGGCCGGGGCGCCGGCGGCGCAGCAGCGCGCGGGCGCTCTCCACCAGCATCAGCGAGCCGATGCCGCCGAGAAACGCGACGTAGGACAGCGAGATCACGACGTCGATCTGGCCGAGGCGCTGGAGCACGCCGAAGATCACGACGCCGATCGCGGTGCCGGCGGCACCCCCGATCAGCATCACCCAGCCCATCTTCAGGTCGACGTTGTTGCGCCGCCAATGGGCCAGCACGCCCGACACGCTGGCCGCGACGAGCTGGTTGGACTGGGTCCCGACCGCGACCGCGGGCGGCACGCCGAGGAAGATCAGCAGCGGCGTCATCAGGAACCCGCCGCCGACGCCGAACAGCCCGGACAGGAATCCGACCGCGCTGCCGAGCGCCAGCACGAGCAGCGCGTTGACCGACATCTCGGCGATCGGGAGATAGATCTGCATGCCCAGGACGAGGCGGGGACCGGAAGGCTACCTTAGCCCGCAATGGCTGCGCGTGCTACCCCGATCAGGACGCGCGCGGCGAGACGCAGCCCTTCCGGCGTCAGCCCTCCCGCCCCGAGCGGCGGCAGGTGGACGAAGGTCATGGGCAGGGCGGGCCAGCGGTGCCGGGCCGAGAAGAACAGGTGGTTGCAGACATAGGCCCCGGCATGCGCGCTCGGTCCCGCCGGCAGCCCGGCCGCGCGCAGCGCGTCGACCATGGCGTCCACCGGCAGCCCGGCCCAGTGCCCGACCGGGCCGTCCCCGGCGATGCGCCGGCCGCGCCGGACCTCGCCGCCAGTGTCGGGAGCCTCGCTGTCGTCGAGGTTGAGGGCCACGCGCTCGACCCGGATGCGGTCGGTCCCGGCCGCGAGCCCGAACGCGATTGCCGCCGCCGGGCGGTGACGCTCGACCAGGTCGGCGAAGCCCGCAACCGCGCCGTCCCAGGTCACGGGGAGCACGGCGCCGACGACGCCGGGCTCGTCGCGGACCGCATGCGCGAGCAGGGCGCTCGGGTTGTCGGCGTTGTCGCCGAACGGGCCGAAGCCGGTGACCAGGATCGGAATCATCGCAGCCGGAGCAGGCCGATGATGTCCTTCAGCTCGCCCAGGTGGCGTGCGGCCATGTCTCCGGCCTTGTCGGCGCCGCGGCGCAGAATGCGGTCGATCTCGGCCGGGTCGCTCATGAGCCGGCGCATCTCGGCCGTGATCGGGCCCAGCCGGGCCACCGAGAGGTCGACCAGCGCCGACTTGAAGGTGCTGAAGGTCTGCCCGGCGAAGCGGTCCAGCGCCTGCTGGCGGCCGGAGCCCTCCAGCGCCGCGTAGATCGTGACGAGGTTGTCCGCCTCGGGCCGCTTCTCCAGCGCCTCCAGCGTATCGGGCAGCGGCTCGGGGTCGGTCTTGGCCTTGCGGATCTTCTGGGCGATCGCGTCGGCGTCGTCGGTCAGGTTGATGCGCGAATAATCGCTCTCGTCCGACTTCGACATCTTCTTCGTGCCGTCGCGCAGGCTCATGACGCGGGTCGCCTCGCCCAGGATCTGCGGTTCCGGCTGCGGGAAGTAGTCCACCGCGTAATGGCGGTTGAAGGCGCCGGCGATGTCGCGCGCCAGCTCGAGGTGCTGCTTCTGGTCCTCGCCGACCGGGACGTGCGTCGCCTTGTAGATCAGGATGTCGGCCGCCATCAGCACGGGATAGGCGTAGAGCCCGAGCACGGCGTTCTCGCGGTGCTTGCCGGCCTTGTCCTTGAACTGGGTCATCCGGTTCAGCCAGCCGAGCGGCGCGTGGCAGGACAGGATCCAGGACAGCTCGGCGTGCTGGGCGACGGCGGACTGGTTGAAGATGACGCAGCGCTCGGGATCGATGCCCGCCGCGATGTAGGCCGCCGCGACCTCGCGCGTGTTGGAGAGCAGGACGGCGGGGTCCTGGGGCAGGGTCAGCGCGTGCAGGTCGACGATGCAGAAGATGCTCTCGAACCGGTCCTGGAGCGCCACCCAGTTCCGCAGCGCGCCCAGGTAGTTGCCGAGATGAAGCTGGCGGGTCGGCTGCATGCCAGAGAAGATGCGGTCCACTTGTCCTCTCCACGGAAAACGGGCCGGGCGTTTATGAGGCCTGGACGCGCCCGAATCAAGCAGGGGAGGGGGAGGGGGCACGGCGCCGCCGTGCCGCCGTTCCCGCTTGACACACATATATCCCGTTGGTTATGGGTTTGATCGATAGCCAACGGGTTATGGGTCTCGATGCCGAACGCTCACGACGTGGTCTTCAGGACGCTCGCCGATCCGACGCGGCGGGCGATCTTCGAGCGGCTGTGCCGCGAGGGGGAGCAGACGGTCGGGGCCTTGACGGCCCGGGCCGGGGTGTCGCAGCCGGCCGTCTCCAAGCATCTCGGCGTCCTGAAACAGGCCGGGCTGGTG